>NZ_KV792606.1:0-118672 GCF_001808265.1 Klebsiella sp. HMSC16A12 | reverse complement strand
CAGGTCAAAGCCCTTAACGCCGATAAACAATCACTGTCCACCCGGCTGGCCGCCGCGGATAAAGCGCCGCATGGCCCCGCTAACGACGCCGCTGCGCCAAAAAATGAGCCACCAGAGATGGCGGCCATAGTGGCAGCCTATCGCCTGCAGGCGGATAAAGACAACGCCCAGCTACGGATGAAAGAAGATGAAATCGAACTGCTGAGAACGCAGCTTTCTGTACAGTCCAAAACGCGCAGCGGCGAGAGCGCCGCTGCCAAACTCAGCGCATCGGGAGAACAGCAGGCTTATGCGATCGGCGCCTCGATGGGAAGCGAGGCGCTCAACGTCCTTACCACCCGTCGCACTCAGGGAGTTACCGTCGACGCAGGCCTGGTGTTGCAGGGCATCGAAGATGCCTTTCGCGGCCAGCTTCGTCTCGGAGAGCAGGAACGTAACAAAGCGCTGTTTGATGTGTCGCAGCAGGTTTATCAGAACCTGAATAAAATAGAGCAGAAAAACATCAGTGCCGGCAAGAAATATCAGCAGGCGTTTGCGCGCAAAAAAGATGTGGTCTTTAAAGAGGGCGTCTACAGCCGCGTCGATTACCCGGGTAAAGGAAAAATAAGCGGTAACGACCTGGTTACCGTGGTGATCAAAGAGATGCTGACGGACGGGACGGTGATCAACGATATGGAAGCGAAAGATCAGGCGCTTACGCAAAAGCTGGATGCCTATCCCCCGGTGTTTCGCGAACCGCTGAAGCGTCTACAGAACCACGGCTCTGTGACGCTCGTCGTCCCGCCTGAAAAGGCCTATGGCAGTAAAGGATTACCGCCAAAAATCCCGCCAGGCGCCACCATGGTTTATTCCGTGCGGATAGTAGATAGCCAACCCGAGCCGGCAAAATAGCCTCATCCTCTCCACCGCCCTTCCGGGGCGGTGGCTGTTATTCCTGCCTCATTGCTGCAATAACCGCCGTGCATCCTCATCTATAGTTGTCTATGATGTTGCACTCGTTTTACGGGTGTAACAGATGTTAACGAAGGAGGAGCCTTATCGTGGCCGATAATCCACTGTGGCATGAAACGCTGCATGACCATTTTGGTCAGTATTTTAGCGTTGATAACGTGCTGTACCACGAAAAAACCGATCATCAGGATCTGATCATCTTTGATAACCGCGCCTTTGGCCGGGTGATGGCGCTGGATGGCGTCGTACAAACCACCGAACGCGACGAGTTCATCTATCACGAAATGATGACCCATGTGCCGCTGCTGGCTCACGGCAACGCGAAGCATGTGTTGATCATTGGCGGCGGCGATGGCGCGATGCTGCGCGAAGTCTCTCGTCACCGTAGCATCGAAACCATCACCATGGTGGAAATCGACGCCGGGGTAGTTTCATTCTGCCGCCAGTACCTGCCGAACCATAACGCCGGCGCCTATGACGATCCGCGCTTTACGCTGGTGATTGATGATGGCGTCAATTTTGTTAATCAGACGACGCAAACGTTTGACGTGATCATTTCGGACTGTACCGACCCTATCGGCCCGGGAGAAAGCCTGTTCACCTCGGCTTTTTATGAAGGCTGCAAACGCTGCCTGAACCCGGGTGGGATCTTTGTTGCCCAGAATGGCGTCTGCTTCCTGCAACAGGATGAAGCGGTAGGCAGCCATCGCAAGCTAAGCCACTATTTTCGCGACGTCAGCTTCTACCAGGCGGCAATTCCAACCTATTACGGCGGGATCATGACCTTTGCCTGGGCGAGCGACAATGAGGCGCTGCGCCATCTCTCCAGCGAAATCATTCAGGCGCGCTTTCACAAAGCCAACCTGACCTGCCGTTACTACAATCCGGCAATCCATACGGCGGCCTTCGCCTTACCACAATATCTGCATGATGCTCTGTCCGCACCGTGACGCGAAATAAGGGGGTGAACTAAATTGAAAAAATTGAAGCTGCACGGCTTTAACAACCTGACCAAAAGCCTGAGTTTTTGTATCTACGATATCTGTTACGCCAAAACGGCAGAAGAGCGCGACGGCTACATCGCCTATATCGACGAACTCTATAATGCCAATCGCCTGACGGAGATCCTGACAGAAACCTGTTCTATTATTGGCGCCAATATCCTGAATATCGCCCGTCAGGATTATGAACCCCAGGGCGCCAGCGTGACCATTCTGGTCAGCGAAGAGCCTGTCGATCCCAAGCTGATTGACCAGACCGAACATCCTGGCCCGCTACCGGAAACCGTGGTCGCCCATCTCGATAAGAGCCATATCTGCGTGCATACCTACCCGGAGAGCCATCCGGAGGGCGGCCTGTGCACCTTCCGCGCCGATATCGAAGTTTCAACGTGCGGCGTCATTTCCCCGCTTAAAGCGCTGAACTATCTGATTCACCAGCTGGAATCGGACATTGTGACCATTGACTACCGTGTGCGCGGCTTTACCCGCGATATCAATGGGATGAAGCATTTTATCGATCATGAAATCAATTCGATTCAGAACTTTATGTCCGACGATATGAAGTCGTTGTATGACATGGTCGACGTCAACGTTTATCAGGAAAATATCTTCCATACCAAAATGTTGCTCAAGGAGTTCGACCTTAAGCACTACATGTTCCATACCCGACCGGAAGAGTTGACTGCCGAAGAGCGCAAGGTCATTACCGACCTGCTATGGAAAGAGATGCGCGAGATTTACTACGGCCGCAATATTCCTGCCGTGTAATCTATGGAATGCCCGGCGGCGCTTTTGCTTGCCGGGCCTGTAGTTCTGCGCCGCCCGACATAAAAGGCGTCATTAACGCTGCTGCATAAACTCACGATAGGCGGCGACCACCTGCAGGAAATCCTCAACACCGCACAGAGAGAGACTTTCTTCGTCGTAGTAGCTCATCCCCTCCTCGATTTCGTCGCCGGAAAACTCCAGCTGATTAGCGCGGATCATCACCTCTTCGCCATCCAGCCACAGCGTATATTCATGCCCGGCACGCTGCCAGGAACGCTCGCTGCCCTTCACGGTGCGCGCAGCCTGCTCCACTTCGTCCAGCAGAGCAAGATTGCCTTTCACCTCCTCGTTGAACCAGTGGCCAATCGCCTCGTGATCCATCGACATTCGCACCTTTACCACTCCGGTAATATCGCGCAGAAATTCGTAATCCATAGTCTTTTCCTCTGCAAGGGCAATGCGTCACCGCTGCACTGTACCCATGCAGTAATTATCGCAGCAGACAGAAAGAAAAAAAGCGTAGCGGGCGGGAGGTTTGGAAATAAAAATGCCCGGTGATGCAATGTTCACCGGGCATTGGAGAGTTTATCGCCAAACGGTCAGCCGGGCTGACCGAATGGTTTACACCGCGGTCTGGAAGATCACGCCGTCAGCTTTTTCAGTGTACTGATCCAGCTGGTTGAAGTTCAGATAACGGTAGGTATCTTCCGCCGTCTTATCCACCTGCGCCACGAAGGTCTGGTACTCTTCCGGCGTCGGCAGTTTGCCGAGCAGCGAAGCCACCGCTGCCAGTTCGGCAGAGGCCAGATAGACGTTAGCGCCGGTACCTAAACGGTTCGGGAAGTTACGGGTAGAGGTGGAAACCACCGTCGCGCCGTCGGCCACGCGCGCCTGGTTACCCATACACAGGGAACAGCCAGGGATTTCGATACGCGCCCCGCTCTTACCAAACACGCTATAGTAGCCTTCTTCGGTCAGCTGCGCGGCATCCATACGGGTTGGCGGCGCCACCCACAGGCGAGTCGGCAGTTGGCCTTTGTGGCTATCCAGCAGCTTACCGGCGGCACGGAAGTGGCCGATGTTGGTCATGCAGGAGCCGATGAACACTTCGTCGATCTTCTCGCCCTGCACATCAGACAGCAGGCGGGCATCGTCCGGATCGTTCGGCGCGCACAGAATCGGCTCTTTAATATCCGCCAGATCGATGTCGATCACTGCCGCGTATTCCGCGTCAGCATCGGCTTCCAGCAGCTGCGGATCCGCCAGCCATTTTTCCATGCCCTGGATACGACGCTCCAGGGTACGGCGGTCGCCGTAGCCTTCGGCGATCATCCACTTCAGCAGAACGATGTTGGAGTTCAGATACTCAACGATCGGCTCTTTATTCAGCTTGATGGTGCAGCCGGCGGCAGAACGCTCCGCCGAGGCATCGGTCAACTCGAACGCCTGCTCGACTTTCAGATCCGGCAGACCTTCGATCTCGAGGATGCGACCAGAGAAGATGTTTTTCTTACCTTTCTTCTCCACGGTCAGCAGGCCCTGCTTGATGGCGTACAGCGGGATGGCGTGGACCAGGTCACGCAGGGTGATCCCCGGCTGCATTTTACCTTTGAAACGCACCAGCACCGATTCCGGCATATCCAGCGGCATCACGCCGGTCGCGGCGGCGAAGGCCACCAGACCAGAGCCCGCCGGGAAGGAGATGCCGATTGGGAAACGGGTGTGGGAGTCACCGCCGGTACCCACGGTATCCGGCAGCAGCATGCGGTTCAGCCAGGAGTGAATCACGCCATCGCCCGGACGCAGAGAAACACCGCCGCGGTTCATGATGAAGTCCGGCAGAGTGTGGTGCGTGGTAACGTCAACCGGCTTCGGGTAGGCCGCGGTGTGGCAGAAGGACTGCATCACCAGGTCTGCAGAGAAGCCCAGGCACGCCAGGTCTTTTAGCTCATCACGGGTCATTGGACCGGTGGTGTCCTGAGAACCGACGGAGGTCATTTTCGGTTCGCAATAAGCGCCCGGACGGATACCGGCAACGCCGCAGGCGCGGCCAACCATTTTCTGAGCCAGCGAGAAGCCGCGGGTGCTTTCCGCCACGTCTTTCGCCTGACGGAAGACATCGCTGTGCGGCAGGCCCAGCGCTTCACGCGCTTTGGTGGTCAGACCGCGACCGATGATCAGCGGAATACGGCCGCCGGCGCGCACTTCGTCGATCAGCACATCGGTTTTCAGCTCGAAGCTGGCCAGCAGTTCGTTGGTCTCGTGGTTACGCACTTCGCCTTTGAACGGGTACACGTCGATTACGTCGCCCATGTTCAGGTTAGACACATCAACTTCGATAGGCAGCGCGCCCGCATCTTCCATGGTGTTGAAGAAAATTGGCGCGATTTTACCGCCCAGACACAGGCCGCCGCCGCGCTTGTTCGGCACGTTCGGGATATCGTCGCCCATAAACCACAGCACCGAGTTGGTGGCGGATTTACGTGAAGAACCGGTCCCGACCACGTCGCCGACGTAGGCCAGCGGGTAGCCTTTCTGCTGCAGGGCTTCGATCTGTTTGATTGGGCCAACCACGCCCGGCTGATCCGGCTCAATGCCTTCGCGGGGGTTTTTGAGCATTGCTAGCGCATGCAGCGGGATATCCGGGCGCGACCACGCATCCGGCGCCGGAGAGAGATCATCGGTGTTCGTTTCGCCGGTGACCTTGAAGACAGTAACAGTGATTTTCTCTGCCAGCTGCGGACGGTTCAGGAACCATTCGGCGTCAGCCCAGGATTGCATAACCTGTTTAGCATGCTCGTTACCCGCTTTGGCTTTCTCTTCCACGTCGTAGAAGTTATCGAACATCAGCAGGGTGTGGGAGAGCGCTTTCGCGGCAATCGGCGCCAGTTTCGCGTCGTCCAGCGCATCGATCAGCGGATGGATATTGTAACCGCCCTGCATGGTGCCCAGCAGTTCAACGGCTTTTTCAGGGGTAACCAGGGGGGAGGTCGCTTCGCCTTTGGCGATCGCGGCAAGGAATCCAGCTTTAACATAGGCGGCTTCATCGACGCCCGGCGGTACACGGTTAATCAGCAGGTCTAACAGGAATTCTTCTTCGCCCGCAGGCGGGTTTTTCAGCAGTTCTACCAGCGCGGCCATTTGGGTTGCATCTAAGGGTTTGGCAACAATCCCCATGGCGGCACGCTCAGCTACGTGCTTACGGTATTCTTCTAGCACGACGGTTCTCCTCGCTCTCATTGTCATAATGCGGCCTACACGTCTTCAATCAATCTGCCTCTGTCCTGGCTTAGCTTGCCGCGTGACGCATCTTGAAGGATTTAGTGGCTGGGCGATTTTCTTCACGCTCCTGTGAGACAGCAGTTTGTAGGGTAAATGCCCGATACCGCGTCGGCAGCATAGCAGGATTTTTGAAAGGTGTTAATCTGTTTACAAAAAAGCAACATTAAAATTTAGCTGAATCGTTAAGGGCAGGATATTGCAGGCTTTCTGTTCAAATCCCGCGACAAAAATTCCTTTCCGCGTACAACGCCACGGGCCGATCCCAACAATAATCAATAAAAAGCCATACCGCTTACTTATACTCAGCAAACGCGCCGTTTTCGCAGATACTTTAGCGAGATGGGTTACTTTTTGGGTCAGGAGTTTCCATGTCACTGCCGTTCAAACCCCATATTATCGCCCTGCTCTGTAGCGCTGGCTTACTCGCGGCGGCAGGAACACTCTATGTGCAAAGCCGAACCCCAGCGACGATCGCTGAACCGCCTGCGCAGCAAGCTCCAGCGCCCGCAGCGTCGACGACACAGCCGGTGGCCGCCACTTACACCCAGGCGCAAATTGATCAGTGGGTCGCCCCTATCGCGCTCTACCCGGACAGTCTGCTGTCGCAGGTGTTGATGGCCTCCACTTATCCCGACAACGTCCTGCAGGCGGTCCAGTGGTCCCAGGATAACCCCGCGATGAAAGGGGATGCGGCCGTGCAGGCGGTTGCCAGCCAGCCGTGGGACCCTAGCGTCAAATCTCTTGTCGCTTTCCCTGCCCTGCTGGCGATGATGGGCGAGAATCCGCCCTGGGTGGAAAATCTTGGCAATGCGTTTTTGGCCCAGCCGCATGATGTGATGGATTCAGTGCAGCGCCTGCGCGCCATTGCCCAACAAACCGGGACGCTGAAATCCACACCGCAGCAGAAAGTGATTGTCACCCCTGCCGCACCGGTTTCAGCCAGCAGCAGCACGGCAGCAACCGCAACCGCCCACACAGCGGCGCCTGCGCCCACGCAGGTCATTAAAATAGAGCCGACCAATCCACAGGTGGTCTATGTTCCCAGCTATAACCCCTCCACCGTCTATGGTACCTGGCCGAACAGCGCCTATCCGCCGGTCTATCTGCCGCCCCCTCCCGGGGAGCAGTTTACCGATAGCTTCGTCAAAGGCTTCGGGTACAGCCTCGGCGTGGCCACCACCTGGGCGCTGTTCAGCAGTATCGACTGGGATGATGATGACCATCACCATCACGATGACGACTACCACCACGGCGATTACTCGCATAATGGCGATAACATCAATATTAATGTAAATAATTTCAATCACATAACAGGAGAAAACCTGCCGGGAAACCACGTTAACTGGCAGCACAATCCTGCCTATCGCGGACACACACCGTATCCCGATAATACGGTAGCTCAGCGCTTCCATCAGACCAACGTTTCCGGCGGACTGAGCGCGACCCAACATGCGCCAGTCGATCGCGAAGCGCAGCGCCAGGCAGCGATGACCCAGCTGCAGCATAACGTACCGACGGCCACAGCGGGCAACCTGGCGGCAAACAACGCCTCACGCGACGCTCAGCGTCAGGCGGCCTCGGCGCAGCTGAAGCAAGCCACCCAACGCAGTAATTACCGCGGTTACGACAGTACGCCGACCCAACAGCAGCGTCGCGAGGCGGCAAAAACGCAGCTGAAAAACCCCACGCCGCAGCAACAACAGCGTCGAGAAGCCGCCAGGAGCCACGAGCAGAACCGCACACCTCAGCAGCAGCAGCGCCGGCAGCAGTTCCAGTCCGCCACGCCAGCCCAGCGTCAGCAGACGCTCAGCCATCTGCGCGCCAACGCCCTTAGCGGCAACGAAAGCCGCGCCCCCTCCTGGCAAGCGCAGCAGGAACGAGGACTGCAGAGCCGCCAGTTTTCCGGCGTAAACCGCGAGTTACGCGAGGGCGCCAGAGAACGTCTTTCCGAACACCATGAACTGCGTCGCCGCTAAGGATGAGCAGAATGAGAAACTCATTATCCGTTGCCCTGTTTACGTTAATGCTGTCGCCGCTTGCCGCCTTCGCCCAACAGCAGTTTGCCACGCCGGAACAGGCCGCAACTGCGCTGGCCGAAGCGATCAGCCAGCCTAATGAAGCCGCGCTGAGCGAAGTACTCGGCGATAACTGGCAGCAGTTTTTACCCACGGACGGGATCGACCCTGCCGCCGTCGATCGCTTTCAACGCGACTGGCAGGTGAAACATGTCATCATCCAGCAGGGTGGCAAAGCCTGGCTCGATGTCGGTAGCGAGGCATGGCGTCTGCCCGTGCCTATCGTAAAAACGTCTGAGGGATGGCGCTTTGATATGGCCGCTGGCGAAGAGGAGATCCTCACCCGCGCCATCGGCCGCAATGAGCTGTCGGCGATCGCCGCCATGCATGCCTATGTTGATGCCCAGCAGGATTATTATCATCTGAACCACCGCTGGGCGCAGAAAATCATCAGTAGCGAAGGCAAAAAAGATGGCTTGTACTGGCCAACTTTGCCGGGCGAAGCGCCAAGCCCGCTCGGTCCGGCCTTTAGCCCGACGGTGCCCGGTAGCGGCTACCATGGCTATCGCTTTCGAATTATCGCCGGTCGCGATGACCAGAGCGTCGCCTTGCTGGCCTGGCCGATAGCCTGGGGTGAAACCGGCGTGATGAGCTTTATGATCGATCAGCAGGATAGGGTCTATCAGGCCAATCTCGGTGAAGAGAGCGCCGCAAAGGCACAGGAGATAACGCGCTTTACCCCCGACGCTGACGCCGGCTGGCAGGTGGCAGAACCTTAAAAAAAACGCCCGGTTGCACTCACGCAACCGGGCGTTTTCATTCACTTAGCCCTGGTGAGGCATCAGAGAAGGATCGCCGGCAAAGGCTGGTTTTGTGCTGGATAATGCCGCTTCGTCAGCGCTGATGCTACCGGAATTCGCCGCCCATACCCCTTCATTGGTCTTCGTCACCTGCTGATGCTGGGCATTCAGATCCTGGCCCATCGCCGCAATGTGGGTCGTTTCCGTACCGCCGCTGTTGTCCGCCCAGGGAATGTTGGCGTCAGCGGCGCAAGCCACACCGGTAAAAAACGTTGCAGCGACCAGCGCTGTGGTTAAAAAGCGTTTCATCTCACACCTCATCGATATCATTAACTACCTATAAGTTTACTGAGTGACTATTTTCAAAGTATGTATGAGGTGTAGCGGTTTATGAACAGTGACATAGTTCTAAACATCAGGCATAAAAAAAGCGGCTCCCGGAGCCGCTTATGCTTTTTTCCTGAAAGAAAAAGTTACTTTTTCTTCGCTTTGGCGTTTGGCAGGTCGGTGATGCTGCCTTCGAACACTTCCGCCGCCAGGCCAACGGACTCGTGCAGAGTCGGGTGAGCGTGGATGGTCAGGGCGATGTCTTCAGCGTCACAGCCCATCTCGATAGCCAGGCCGATCTCACCCAGCAGCTCGCCGCCGTTGGTGCCGACAATCGCGCCGCCGATAACACGGTGGGTCTCTTTGTCGAAGATCAGTTTGGTCATACCATCTGCGCAGTCAGAAGCGATAGCACGGCCGGAAGCAGCCCACGGGAAGGTGGCGGTTTCGTAGCTGATGCCTTTCTCTTTCGCTTCTTTCTCGGTCAGACCGACCCATGCCACTTCTGGTTCAGTGTAGGCGATGGATGGGATCACTTTCGGATCGAAGTAGTGTTTCAGACCGGAGATAACTTCTGCGGCAACGTGGCCTTCATGGACACCTTTGTGCGCCAGCATCGGCTGACCGACGATATCGCCGATAGCAAAGATGTGCGGCACGTTGGTGCGCATTTGTTTGTCAACGCGGATGAAGCCGCGATCGTCAACTTCCACGCCAGCTTTACCTGCATCGAGGTTTTTACCGTTCGGTACGCGGCCGATAGCGACCAGCACTGCGTCGTAACGCTGCGCTTCCGCCGGTGCTTTTTTACCTTCCATGGAAACGTAAATACCGTCTTCTTTCGCTTCAACGGCAGTCACTTTGGTTTCCAGCATCAGGTTAAATTTCTTGCTGATGCGTTTGGTGAAGACTTTCACCACGTCTTTGTCGGCAGCCGGGATAACCTGGTCGAACATTTCCACCACGTCAATCTCTGAACCCAGCGCATGGTATACGGTACCCATTTCCAGACCGATGATACCGCCGCCCATCACCAGCATGCGTTTCGGTACAGATTTCAGTTCCAGCGCGTCGGTGGAGTCCCATACGCGCGGATCTTCATGCGGGATAAACGGCAGCTGAATCGGACGGGAACCCGCCGCGATGATAGCGTTGTCGAAGTTGATCACGGTTTTGCCGTTTTCGCCTTCCACTTCCAGGGTGTTAGCGCCGGTAAATTTACCCAGACCGTTAACCACCTTCACTTTACGACCTTTGGCCATGCCAGCCAGACCACCGGTCAGCTGAGTGATGACTTTTTCTTTCCAGGTGCGGATCTTGTCAATGTCAGTTTTCGGTTCGCCGAAAACGATGCCGTGTTCGGCCAGCGCTTTCGCTTCTTCGATAACTTTTGCCACGTGCAGCAGCGCTTTAGAAGGGATACAACCCACGTTCAGACAAACACCACCGAGGGTGCTGTAACGTTCTACGATGACGGTTTCCAGACCTAAATCAGCGCAACGGAAGGCTGCAGAGTAACCTGCGGGGCCTGCCCCAAGTACCACGACCTGAGTTTTGATTTCAGTACTCATCATGACCTCTGTAATTTATATCCGGCGGGTCTGACGCTATTATTCTTACGCCCAAGTCCACCGGGACGTTCTATCCGCGTGTATTTTACAAAATTGTTAACAATTTTTAAACAACAAACGGCAAACGATTTTGTCCTTTGTTGCTGATAATCCCCAACAGCCTGAGGTTATCAGAAAAAAGCCGGCCGTCAGGCCGGCTTTTTCGATTACATCACCAGGCGGCGAATGTCGCTCAGGGTGTTGTTAATGATGGTAATGAAGCGGGCACCATCAGCACCGTCGATGACGCGGTGGTCGAAGGACAGAGAGATCGGCAGCATCAGGCGCGGCACAAACTCTTTACCATTCCATACCGGCTCCATCGCGGACTTAGACACGCCGAGGATGGCCACTTCCGGCGCGTTAACAATCGGCGCGAAGTGGGTGGTACCCAGGCCGCCGATGCTGGAGATGGTGAAGCAACCGCCCTGCATTTCGCCAGCCGTCAGTTTGCCATCGCGCGCTTTCTTCGAGATGGTGGTCAATTCACGAGACAGCTCGGTGATGCTCTTCTTGTTCACGTCTTTGAAGACCGGAACCACCAGACCGTTCGGGGTATCCACCGCCACACCGATGTTGATGTATTTCTTCAGCGTCAGGCGCTGACCATCTTCGGAGAGCGAGCTGTTGAAGCGCGGCATCTGCTCAAGCGCAGCGGCAACCGCTTTCATGATGAAGACCACTGGAGTGAATTTCACGTCCAGTTTACGCTTCTCAGCTTCGGCATTCTGCTGCTTGCGGAACGCTTCCAGATCGGTGATATCGGTTTTGTCGAAGTGGGTAACGTGCGGGATCATCACCCAGTTACGGCTCAGGTTGGCGCCAGAGATTTTCTGGATACGACCCAGCTCCACTTCTTCGACTTCGCCAAACTTGCTGAAGTCAACCTTCGGCCACGGCAGCATGCCCGGGATACCGCCGCCAGCGGCAGCCGCCGGTGCGGATTCAGCGCGTTTAACCGCGTCTTTCACGTAGGCCTGAACGTCTTCGCGCAGGATACGACCTTTACGGCCGGTGCCTTTCACTTTCGCCAGGTTAACACCGAACTCGCGCGCCAGGCGGCGAATCAGCGGGGTCGCGTGAACGTAGGCATCGTTTTCAGCGAATTCGCTTTTACCTTCTGCTTTCGCAGCCGGCGCAGCGGCAGGCTTAGCGGCCTGAGCCGGGGCAGCAGCTGGTGCCGGGGCAGCAGCCTGAGCCGGAGCGGCGGCAGGCGCAGCGCCTTCCACTTCGAAGACCATGATCAGGGAACCGGTTTTGACTTTATCGCCGGTGCTGATTTTGATCTCTTTAACGGTACCCGCGAACGGCGCCGGAACTTCCATAGAGGCTTTGTCGCCCTCTACGGTGATCAGGGACTGTTCCGCCGCGACTTTATCGCCGACTTTAACCATCACTTCGGTGACTTCAACTTCGTCGCCGCCGATGTCCGGGACGTTAACATCTTTCACGCCTGCTGCGGCAGCCGGAGCCGCAGCAGCCGGCGCGGCAGCCTGTGCCGGAGCGGCAGCCTGTGCCGGAGCGGCTGCAGGCGCAGCGCCCGCCACTTCGAAGATCATAATCAGGGAGCCGGTGGAAACTTTATCGCCGGTATTGATTTTGATCTCTTTGACGGTACCGGCGAACGGCGCCGGAACTTCCATAGAAGCTTTATCGCCTTCTACGGTGATCAGGGATTGCTCAGCGGCGATGGTGTCGCCCACTTTAACCATGATCTCAGTGACTTCGACTTCATCGCCGCCGATATCCGGGACGTGAACTTCTTTCGCTGCCGCGGCAGCCGCTGGAGCAGCGGCTGCCGGAGCGGCTTCTTTCTTCTCTTCCTGCGCAGGTGCAGCGGCGGCTGCACCTTCGGCGGAATCGAAAATCATAATCAGTTTGCCAGTCTCGGTTTTGTCGCCGACGGAGACTTTAATCTCTTTCACGACGCCAGCCTGCGGAGACGGGACTTCCATAGAGGCTTTGTCGCCTTCTACGGTGATCAGCGACTGTTCAGCTTCTACTTTGTCGCCAACTTTGACCAGGATCTCGGTGATTTCAACTTCATCAGCCCCGATGTCCGGTACTTTGATTTCGATAGCCATTATTCTTTTACCTCTTACGCCAGACGCGGGTTAACTTTTTCTGCATCGATGTCGAATTTCGCGATAGCGTCAGCCACCACTTTCTTATCGATTTCACCACGTTTAGCCAGTTCGCCCAGCGCTGCTACGACCACATAGGAAGCATCGACTTCGAAGTGGTGACGCAGGTTTTCACGGCTGTCGGAGCGACCGAAGCCATCGGTACCCAGTACGCGGTAATCATCAGCCGGTACGTAAGTACGAACCTGCTCAGCGAACAGTTTCATATAGTCAGTGGATGCCACTGCCGGAGCGTCGTTCATTACCTGAGCGATATACGGCACGCGCGGGGTTTCCAGCGGGTGCAGCATGTTCCAGCGTTCGCAATCCTGGCCATCACGCGCCAGTTCGGTGAAGGAGGTAACGCTATACACGTCGGAACCCACGCCGTAGTCTTTCGCCAGGATCTGCGCTGCTTCACGCACGTGACGCAGGATAGAACCGGAGCCCAGCAGCTGAACTTTACCTTTGCTACCTTCGATGGTTTCGAGTTTGTAGATACCTTTACGGATACCTTCCTCGGCGCCTTCCGGCATGGCCGGCATGTGGTAGTTTTCGTTCAGCGTAGTGATGTAGTAGTAAACGTTCTCTTGCGCTTCGCCGTACATACGGACCAGACCATCATGCATGATGACAGCCACTTCATAGGCGTACGCCGGGTCGTAAGAGATACAGTTCGGGATAGTCAGCGACTGAATGTGGCTGTGACCATCTTCGTGCTGCAGACCTTCGCCGTTCAGGGTAGTACGACCGGAAGTCCCGCCAATCAGGAAGCCGCGAGCCTGCTGATCGCCAGCCGCCCAGCACAGATCGCCGATACGCTGGAAGCCGAACATCGAGTAGTAGATGTAGAACGGGATCATCGGCAGGTTGTTGGTGCTGTAAGAGGTCGCAGCAGCCAGCCAGGATGCGCCTGCGCCCAGCTCGTTGATCCCTTCCTGCAGAATCTGGCCTTTCTCGTCTTCTTTGTAGTAAGCAACCTGCTCACGGTCCTGCGGGGTATACTGCTGGCCGTTCGGGCTGTAAATACCGATCTGACGGAACAGACCTTCCATACCGAAGGTACGCGCTTCGTCGGCGATGATCGGCACCAGACGATCTTTGATCGACTTGTTCTTCAGCATCACGTTCAGGGCGCGAACGAAAGCGATAGTGGTAGAGATTTCTTTGTTTTGCTCTTCCAGCAGCGCGCTGAAGTCGGCCAGGGTCGGCAGCTCGAGTTTCTCAGTGAACTTCGGCTGACGAGTCGGCAGATAGCCGTTCAGCTTCTGACGCTGAGCGTGCAGGTAAGTGTGCTCTTCGGAACCTTCCGGGAAGGTTACGTACGGCAGTTTTTCGAGATCGGCATCCGCCACCGGCACATTGAAACGATCGCGGACGTAGCGAACACCGTCCATGTTCATTTTCTTAACCTGGTGCGCGATGTTCTTACCTTCAGCGGTATCGCCCATACCATAACCTTTAATGGTATGCGCCAGGATCACGGTCGGCTGACCTTTGGTCTCCTGCGCTTTCTTCAATGCAGCGTAGACTTTCTTCGGATCGTGACCACCGCGGTTCAGAGCCCAGATCTGCTCGTCAGTCCAGTCAGCGACCAGGGCAGCGGTTTCCGGATATTTGCCGAAGAAGTGCTCACGAACGTAAGCGCCGTCTTTGGATTTGAAGGTCTGGTAGTCGCCGTCAACGGTTTCGTTCATCAGCTGAATCAGCTTACCGCTGGTGTCTTTACGCAGCAGCTCATCCCAACGGCCGCCCCAGATAACCTTGATAACGTTCCAGCCAGCACCACCGAAGATGCCTTCCAGTTCGTTAATGATTTTGCCGTTACCGGTGACCGGGCCGTCCAGACGCTGCAGGTTGCAGTTGATGACGAAGACCAGGTTGTCCAGTTTTTCACGGGTGGCGATGGTGATAGCGCCTTTAGATTCCGGCTCATCCATCTCGCCGTCGCCCAGGAAGGCGTAAACGGTTTGTTCGGAGGTGTCTTTCAGACCGCGGTGTTCCAGATATTTCAGGAATTTGGCCTGATAGATAGCGCCCAACGGCCCCAGACCCATGGATACGGTCGGGAACTGCCAGAATTCCGGCATCAGTTTCGGGTGCGGATAAGAGGACAGACCCTTGCCGTGAACTTCCTGGCGGAAGTTGTCCATCTGCTCTTCGGTCAGACGGCCTTCCAGGAACGCACGTGCATATACGCCCGGAGAGATGTGACCCTGGAAGTACACCAGATCGCCGCCATCTTTCTCAGTGCGCGCGCGGAAGAAGTGGTTGAAGCAGACTTCGTAGAAGGTCGCGGAAGACTGATAGGACGCCATGTGGCCGCCCAGTTCGAGATCTTTTTTCGACGCGCGCAGAACGGTCATGATGGCGTTCCAGCGAATCGCAGAACGAATGCGACGTTCCAGATCCAGATTGCCCGGGTATTCCGGCTCATCTTCAACGGCAATAGTGTTGACGTAGTTGCCGGCGGAAGCGCCTGCAGCAACCTTCACTCCGCCTTTACGGGCTTCAGAAAGGAGTTGGTCAATCAGATACTGAGCGCGCTCAACACCTTCTTCACGGATGACCGATTCGATCGCCTGTAGCCAGTCGCGAGTTTCGATCGGATCCACGTCATTGTGTAAACGTTCTGACATGGGGGTATTCCTTATCTATCTAATCGTTGATTAATCTGGAACCTGTCCCATTGAACTCTTCGTTCTTCACGCTGGAACAACCAAAAATTCAATAAGACAGGTTCTGCGTTTAGTTGCCGCGCTCTAAAAATGGCGCTTAAGAACCGGAGTTCTCGTCCTTTCGTTGCTGTAAACGACGCAGTGAGCGCTCTCGACGGCTCTGCTCACGACTACGATCCAGCAAAATTTCCTCAATGAACGCCAGGTGACGGTGCGACGCTTCACGCGCCTGCTCCGGCTCCCCGGCCATTATCGCCTCGAAAATGCGAGTGCGATGGTTGCTGACCAACGGGAGCATTTCCCGCCGGGCATACAGCAATTCAAAGTTCTGACGCACGTTTTGCGCCAACATCGGCTCCATACACCTTAGCAGATGAAGCAACACCACATTGTGTGCCGCCTCGGTGACGGCGATTTGATACTGGACGACGGCGCCGGACTCAGCGTCCAAATCGCCCGACTGCTGAGCGCGTTCAATAGCCTGATGCAGCTCACGGATACGGTCGCGATCCTCATCATTGCTGCGCAGCGCCGCGTAATAGGCCGCGATGCCTTCCAGCGCGTGACGGGTCTCAAGCAGATCGAATTGGGATTCAGGGTGATCGGACAGCAGCTCAACCAGCGGATCGCTGAAGCTCTGCCACAGGCGGCTCTGAACAAACGTTCCACCTCCCTGACGACGAAGCAACAAGCCCTTGGCTTCGAGGCGTTGAATCGCCTCACGCAGCGAGGGGCGGGAAACGTCGAACTGTTTAGCCAGTTCTCGTTCTGGCGGGAGTTTTTCACCGGGGCGCAAGGTCCCCTCAAGAATCAGAAACTCCAGCTGCTGCTCTATCACATCGGATAATTTTGGTTGGCGGATTTTGCTGTAGGCCATATTCCCTGTCTCTGCCATTAGCCCGGAGTCAATTGGTCTTACCAATTTAAAGTTCGTAGCGCTAAAGTAACAAAGTATTCACCTTCTGTCCATACAGGTTTTGATTGAAATCAGTAAACCCGGGACATTTTAACAACCTTACAGAAATAACATTTCAGAAATGTAACCTTGCACAAATGTTACGTTTACTCACAAAGAGGTAGCCTTAACTTTATAGAAACGAAAAATTACGCTTTCTGAACCGATTCAACGCTGCAATAAATGAATACAGAGCCACTTACAGTGAATAAATAATGACAAAGCAGCATGCATCAAAATACGACAGATTGTGACTATTGATGTCTTTTTAGACACATCGTCATCATCCCTTCATAAAGCAGGTGCATTCAAACGCGCTTACCACTATTCTGCCGGAGACGAAAGGCCTTTTTCGGAATTACCACACAGCCTTCCGTAAACAAAACAATACAGAAACGGAAGTTACTGAATACACAAACACAACAATATGTGCGCGCCATCACTCAGGTAAAAAGTGGGCCACTTCGCCCAAATTTTCGCTGGCTATGCTTTCAGGCAGGGACAGCAGTGAAGCAGCAACCTGACGGATGACGTACACAAAAAATAACCACACACGAGGTTTCATATGGAAGGTCAACAGCACGGCGATCGGCTGAAGCGCGGCCTGAAAAACCGTCACATTCAGCTCATCGCGCTGGGCGGGGCTATCGGCACCGGCCTGTTTCTGGGGAGCGCGTCCGTCATTCAGTCCGCCGGCCCGGGTATCATTCTTGGTTACGCTATCGCCGGTTTTATCGCTTTCCTGATCATGCGTCAGCTGGGCGAAATGGTGGTGGAAGAGCCGGTGGCCGGCTCATTTAGCCACTTTGCTTACAAATACTGGGGCGGTTTTGCCGGCTTCGCCTCCGGCTGGAACTACTGGGTACTGTATGTCCTGGTGGCCATGGCGGAACTGACCGCCGTTGGCAAATATATCCAGTTCTGGTGGCCGGAAATCCCTACCTGGGCCTCGGCGGCGGTCTTTTTCATCGCCATCAACGCCATTAACCTGACCAATGTCAAAGTGTTCGGTGAAATGGAATTCTGGTTCGCGATTATCAAAGTGGTCGCCGTAGTGGCGATGATTTTGTTCGGCGGCTGGCTGCTGTTCAGCGGCAACGGCGGCCCGCAGGCGACGGTACGTAACCTGTGGGACCAGGGGGGCTTCCTGCCGCACGGCTTTTACGGGCTGGTGATGATGATGGCGATCATCATGTTCTCCTTTGGCGGCCTGGAGCTGGTGGGGATCACCGCCGCGGAAGCGGATAATCCGGAGCAAAGCATTCCTAAAGCCACCAATCAGGTTATTTACCGTATTCTGATCTTCTATGTTGGTTCGCTGGCGGTGCTGCTCTCCCTGCTGCCGTGGACCCGCGTCACCGCGGACACCAGTCCGTTCGTCCTGATCTTCCATGAACTTGGCGATACGCTGGTGGCAAACGCTCTGAACGTGGTGGTGCTGACGGCAGCGCTGTCGGTTTATAACAGCTGCGTGTACTGCAACAGCCGTATGCTGTTCGGCCTTGCTCAGCAGGGCAACGCGCCAAAAGCGCTGCTCAGCGTCGACAAACGCGGCGTGCCGGTGAATACCATTCTCGTCTCGGCCCTGGTCACTGCGCTGTGCGTGCTGATCAACTACCTGGCGCCTGAATCTGCTTTCGGTCTGCTGATGGCGCTGGTGGTCTCAGCCCTGGTCATCAACTGGGCGATGATCAGCCTCGCGCATATGAAATTCCGTCGCGCCAAAAAGCAGCAGGGCGTGGTCACGCGTTTCCCGGCCCTCTTCTATCCGCTGGGCAACTGGCTGTGCCTGCTGTTTATGGCGGCGGTGCTGGTGATTATGCTGATGACCCCGGGGATGGCGATTTCCGTCTGGCTGATCCCGGTATGGATTGCGGTGCTGGGCGTGGGCTACCTGTTTAAAGAGAAAGCCGCCGCCACCATAAAAGCACAATAATACATCTCATCAATACTTCACTTTGCTCTGCGCCCTCCCCTGAATAATGGGTGCAGAGCATTGTTATCTGCTTCACACTTTCCCCTCCATAGCTTATTTATCCATATCGTCAACGAGTTCCTGCAACGTATTTCTGCCAACCGCAGCCAATAATTCTCTCCATACTGCAACGGAGAGACCGCACATGGCAGAGAACACGCTTTCAATAAGAGAAAAGATTGGTTACGGGATGGGTGATGCCGGATGCAATATTATCTTTGGCGCCATCATGCTGTTTGTGAACTATTTTTACACTGATATATTCGGACTGGCGCCGGCGCTGGTCGGCGTACTTCTGCTCTCGGTGCGAGTCATCGATGCGGTAACCGACCCTATCATGGGCGCTCTTGCCGACCGCACCCGTAGTAAATATGGTCGCTTTCGTCCATGGCTGCTGTGGATCGCCTTCCCCTACGCCCTGTTCAGCGTCCTGATGTTCACCACTCCTGAGTGGACCTACAATAGCAAAGTCATCTATGCGTTTGTGACCTACTTTCTGCTGTCGATTACCTATACCGCGATTAATATTCCCTACTGCTCGCTGGGAACGGTGATGACCGCCGATCCGAAAGAGCGTGTTGCCTGCCAGTCTTATCGTTTCGTCATGGTGGGTATCGCCACGCTCCTGCTGTCATTGACGCTGCTGCCAATGGCCGACTGGTTCGGCGGCGCCGATAAAGCGAAGGGCTACCAGATGGCGATGACCGTGCTGGCCTTTATCGGTATGTGTATGTTCCTGTTCTGCTTCGCCACCGTGCGCGAACGTATCCGCCCGGCGGTGCAGACGAATGACGAACTGAAAAAAGATCTGAAAGACGTCTGGAAAAATGACCAGTGGGTGCGCATCCTGCTGCTCACGCTGTGCAACGTCTGTCCGGGCTTTATCCGCATGGCCGCCACCATGTACTACGTCACCTGGGTGATGGGACAAAGCACCCATTTTGCCACCCTGTTTATCAGCCTCGGCGTAGTTGGGATGATGATTGGCAGCATGCTGGCGAAAGTCCTGACCGACCGCTGGTGCAAACTGCAGGTTTTCTTCTGGACCAATATCGTGCTGGCCGTGTTCTCCTGCGCCTTCTATTTCTTTAATCCACACGCCACCACGCTGATTATGGTGCTCTACTTCCTGCTCAACATTCTGCATCAAATCCCTTCCCCGCTACACTGGTCGCTAATGTCCGACGTTGATGACTACGGCGAATGGAAAACCGGCAAGCGCATCACCGGTATCAGCTTCTCCGGTAATCTGTTCTTCCTCAAGGTCGGCCTGGCGGTCGCCGGGGCAATGGTCGGTTTCCTGCTGTCATGGTACGGCTACGACGCCGGCGCGAAAGCGCAAAGCGCCTCCGCGCTGAACGGTATCGTGCTGCTATTCTCAGTCATTCCCGGCGTCGGCTATCTGATCACCGCCGGCGTGGTGCGCCTGCTGAAGGTTGACCGTACCCTGATGCGCCAGATTCAGAGCGATCTGGAGAAGCGCCGCAGCAACTACAGCGAGCTGAACGAATACCAGGAACTGAAAACCAGTGAACACGTAAGGAAAGCCTGATGAACAACTGGCCAAACCCCTTTATTGAACAGCGTGCAGACCCCTTTATCCTGCGCCATCTTAGCCACTACTACTTTATTGCCTCGGTGCCGGAATACGACCGGCTGGAGATCCGGCGCGCGGTAACCCTTGAAGGATTACGCGATGCTGAGCCGGTCGTGGTTTGGCGCGCGCCGCAAAGCGGGCCGATGAGCCAGCTGATTTGGGCGCCGGAGCTGCATGAAATAGACGGTAAGTGGTATATCTATTTTGCCGCCACCCATACTCACGATCTGGATGCGCTGGGGATGTTCCAGCATCGCATGTTCGTTCTCGAGTGCGCTGACAGCGATCCGCTGACCGGCCGCTGGCAGGAAAAAGGCCAGGTGGTCACGCCTTTCGATACCTTCGCCCTCGATGCCACCACTTTTACCCATCAGGGGAAACGCTGGTATCTGTGGGCGCAAAAATCCCCGCATATCGAAGGCAACTCAAACCTGTATCTCGCCGAAATGGCTAACCCGTGGACGTTAAAAGGCGAGCCGGTCATGCTGAGCAAGCCGGAGTTCGACTGGGAGTGCCGGGGATTTAAGGTCAACGAAGGGCCTGCGGTACTGATGCATGGCGATAAGCTATTTATCAGCTATTCCGCCAGCGCCACCGATGAAAACTACTGCATGGGGTTGTTATGGATCGACCGGCAGGCCGATCCGCTGCAGCCGGCAAACTGGCATAAAGCTCCGCAGCCGGTGTTCCGCACCAGCTATGAAAACCGCCAGTATGGCCCAGGTCATAATAGTTTTACCCAAACGCCGGAAGGGGAAGATGTGCTGGTGTATCACGCGCGGAATTACACCGAGATAGAAGGCGACCCGCTGTATGATCCCAATCGCCATACGCGGTTAAAGCTGATCAGCTGGCGGGAAGACGGGATGCCCGACTTCGGTATTCCACCGGCGGATACGCTGTAGCGGTTCGGAATGTTACCCGCTGGCGCGGGTTCTCCAGGCCGGGTCAGGCGAAGCCGCCACCCGGCAACATGACCAGCACGGCGTCTGATATATCGCCCGGCGACGCTGTTGTTTGCCGGGCCTACGTGACGTGAGCCTGCGGGTGACTCGCCAGGCCGGATAAGCGCAGCGCCATCAGGCAACAAAAGCCCCGCAGGTACGTACATTGTGGCAGGCAGCGCGCGGGCTCAGGCCGTTAAACCAGGGTACCGTAAATCGTCAGCAGCGCCATAATCACCACTACCACCAGCGAAGTCTTCTTAGCCATCGATACCGCAGCCTTCGGCGTCGCTACTTTATCCACGTGCGGCTCACGGGCCAGAGAATACTGCGCCAGGCGGGTCAACACCTGATACTGCGACGAATGGCGGTCGCCCAGCGAAGCAAACCACGCCGGGAGCGCTTTTTCACCATGGCCCACCAGGGCATAGACCACCCCCACCAGACGCACCGGCAGCCAGTCCACAATATGCAGGATACCATCGATCCCGGACTGCAACCGGTGGTGCGGCGTCTGGTAGCGCGCCAGCCATGTCTGCCAGGCGCGCAGTACGCTGTAGGCGATAAGCGTCAGCGGGCCCCAGGCGCCCCCCACGACAAACCAGAAAAGCGGCGCCAGATAGTATCGATAGTTAATCCACAGCAGCGCATTTTGCAGTTCGCTAAGGTACTCACGCTCATCACAGCCCGGCGGCACGCCGTGAATCAGCGTCAGCTCGCTGGCCATGGCATCGCAGGCGCGACTGTCATTGCGCGACGCCGCTTTCAGATAGGCATGGTAGTGCAGCCGAACTTTGCCGGCGCCAATGCATAGCAGGCCCAGTAAAATCCAGAACACCAGCAGCGGTATGTTAAACAGCTGCCCCTGCAGCAGACGCTGAATGATATACACGACCGCGACGGCCACCAGCGTCATCAGCAGCGTGCCCGGTAACGAGAAATGTTTTATCCGGCGAAACACCACCTCCAGCCGATGATCAAGCTGCCAGTGTTCGCCCAGCTTAAACAGCCGTTCGGCGATAAGCACCAACAGCGTCGTAAACAGCGTCATGAGGTCTCCTTTTCTGACGGGGCGCTGAGCAGCGCACGGTATTTTATCCAGTCAAAGGCCGGTCCTGGATCGGTTTTCCGCACGGGCGCGATATCGCTGTGGCCCGCAATGTTTTCGGCGATAGCCGGATAAAGCGCGATCAGCAGATCCGTCACCGCCGCCAGCTGCCGGTACTGCGCGTCGGTATACGCCAGAGTATCGGTGCCTTCCAGCTCTATGCCGATGGAAAAGTCATTGCAGCGTTCGCGTCCCTGATAACAGGAGACGCCCGCATGCCACGCCCGCTTATCGAAAGGCACATACTGCACGATTTCGCCATCACGGCGAATCAGACAATGCGCCGAAACGCGCAGATGAGCAATCTCGGCAAAGAAAGGATGCGCGTGCGGATCCAGGGTACCAGTGAACAGCGCATCAATCCACGGACCACCAAATTCCCCCGGTGGCAGGCTAATGTTATGCACCACCAGTAAGGAAGGGGTCTCTTCATCCGGACGGCAGTCATGGTGCGGCGAGGGAACCCGACGCGCGCCGACCAACCACCCCTCGTTCAACTGCATGCGGGATCTCCTTTCGCGAACTCATGCTTCCGGGCCACACGCCGGCCCAAAGGATGAAGTGTGTATGGTACTGAAACGTCGTTCAGGTTAGCATGTTTCCCACTTCTGAATCTTATCTATCTGGAGCTTTATCATGTCGCCTCGTCGTTACAACCCCGACCGCCGCCGTGACGTGCTGCTGGAACGTATTAATCTCGATATTACCGATGCTGTCGCACACTCCCTGCGGGAAGATCTGGGCGGCGAAGTCGACGCCAACAACGATATTAGCGCGCAATTATTGCCGCAGGATGCACGCTCCCATGCGGTGGTCATTACTCGTGAAGATGGCGTCTTCTGTGGCAAACGCTGGGTGGAAGAGGTCTTTATTCAGCTCGCCGGTGACGATGTGAATATCACCTGGCACGTGGCCGACGGCGATGCGGTCAAAGCCGACCAGCCGCTGTTCGAATTGGAAGGCCCGTCGCGTATTCTGCTCACCGGCGAACGCACGGCGCTGAACTTTGTGCAAACCCTCTCCGGCGTCGCCAGCGTCGTCCGTCGCTATGTCGACCTGCTCGCCGGCACCAAAACCCAACTGCTGGATACGCGCAAAACGCTGCCAGGGCTGCGTACCGCGCTGAAATACGCGGTACTCTGCGGCGGCGGCGCCAACCATCGACTGGGCCTGTTCGACGCGTTCCTGATTAAAGAAAACCACATTATCGCCTCCGGATCGATCCGTCAGGCAGTGGAAAAGGCGTTCTGGCTGCATCCTGATGTGCCGGTGGAAGTGGAAGTGGAAACCCTGGATGAACTGGAGCAGGCGTTAAAAGCCGGGGCCGATATCATTATGCTCGATAACTTCACCACCGACCTGATGCGCGAGGCGGTGAAAATTACCGCAGGCCAGGCGGCGCTGGAGGTCTCCGGCAACGTTACCTTTGACACCATCCGCGAATTCGCCGATACCGGCGTCGACTATATTTCCGTCGGCGCCCTGACCAAACATGTGCAGGCGCTCGACCTGTCGATGCGCTTCCGCTGAGCAACAGGCCTTCACGCTTCCGGGCGTGAAGGCCTGAATTTGCGGCCCGCCTCGCAGTCGCCCGTGCTCACCATGAAATCCAGATAAAAACCCTGGAACCCGCTTTCCCGGATCGTTTTCGCCCCCTCGCCTGCGCCCCTCAATCCCTTCACAGTGCTCCTGTCACAACAAGGAGCGACTTATGGATAAACAACGAGGTTTTACCCTGATTGAACTGATGGTGGTTATCGGAATCATCGCCATTCTTAGCGCCATCGGCATCCCGGCCTACCAGAACTACCTGCGTAAAGCCGCCCTCACCGACCTGCTGCAGACCTTTGTCCCTTACCGGACAGCCATCGAACTTTGCGCGCTCGATCATGGCGGCCTAACGCCATGCGACGGCGGCAGCAACGGCATTCCCTCGCCGACAACCACGCGCTACCTCTCCGCCATGAGCGTGGCCAAAGGGGTCGTCACCCTCACCGGTCAGGAGAGTCTGAACGGACTGGGGGTCACCCTGACGCCGACCTGGGACAATGCCGAGGGCGTCACCGGCTGGCAGCGCGTCTGCACCATCACCGGCAATAGCGCGCTTCAGCAGGCCTGCGAAGACGTTTTCCGGGTGAAGTGAGGGCGAATGCATGAAAACAGAACAGCTGATCCCTCTCTGCCGTCGCTACCACGCCATGCTGCTGCATAGCGATGAACAGACAATCTCTATTGCGGTGGTTAATACCCCGCCGGCGGAGTTAATGGAGGCGCTACGCTTCGCGACGCAAAAGCGGATCGACATTGAATGCTGGAGCCAGGAGCAGATGGATAAGCGTCTGCAGGCCCAGGAAAAGCAGGCGCAACTGGCGCAGAACGACGGGCCGGAAAATATCGCCGAACGGGTCAACCAGATCCTCGAACAGGCCCTGCGTCAGCGGGCGTCTGATATTCATATCGAGCCCACGGAAACGCACTTACGCATCCGCCTGCGGGTCGATGGCGTCCTTCACGCCCTACCGTTGCTGGCTCCCGAACTGGCCGCACCGGTTATCGCGCGACTCAAGGTCCTGGCCAGTCTCGATATCGCCGAGCACCGTTTACCGCAGGATGGCCAGTTCGCGCTGAATCTTGCGGGACGACCGCTCTCTTTTCGCATCGCCACTCTGCCCTGCCGCTATGGCGAAAAGATTGTCCTGCGCCTTCTGCATCAGGTTGACCAGGCGCTGGATCTGGAAGCACTCGGACTCTCATCCTCCCAGCTGGCGGCCTTTCGCCAGGCGCTGAACCAGCCGCAGGGTCTGCTGCTGGTCACCGGCCCAACCGGAAGCGGGAAAACGGTGACCCTCTACAGCGCCCTGCAGGCCAGAAACCGTGAGCAAGTGAATATCTGTAGCGTGGAGGATCCACTGGAGATCCCCATCGCCGGGATGAACCAGACGCAAATCAATCCCCGCGCCGGACTCACTTTTCACAGTGTGCTGCGCGCCCTGTTACGCCAGGATCCGGATATTGTCATGGTGGGCGAGATCCGCGATGCCGAGACCGCTGAAATCGCGCTCAAAGCCGCCCAGACCGGTCATCTGGTGCTATCCACCCTGCACACCAATTCCACCAGTGAAACCCTGACCCGCCTGCAGCAAATGGGCATCGCCCGCTGGATGATTTCCTCTGCGCTCTCGCTGGTCATCGCCCAGCGTCTGGTCCGCAAGCTGTGTCCCCACTGTCGGCGTAATGCCGGCAGCGCCGCCGACCTGCCGCACAGCCTGTGGCCCCGCCCGCTGCCACGCTGGCAGGCAGCGGGCTGCGAACATTGTTACCACGGATATTACGGCCGGCTGGCGCTGTTCGAAGTGCTGCCTGTTACCCCCGGGCTACGCCAGGGGATAGTCCAGGGACTTAACGCCATTGAGATTGAATCTCTGGCGCGAGCCGCGGGGATGATGACGCTTTTTGAAAGCGGCTGTCAGGCTATCGAACAGGGATTGACCAGCCTCGAAGAGGTGGTGCGGGTGCTGGGGATCCCCCATGGCGACTAAGCGTCTCTGGCGCTGGCGCGGTATCGATGTGCAGGGCGCCCCTTGTCAGGGGATGCTATGGCAAACCAAGCGTCTGGAGGTCCTGCAGCACCTCCAACAGCAGCGAGTCATACCGCTGGCCGTACGCCGCTGTGCGGTGAAGCAGAGCCTCTGGCACCCGCGCTACAGTTGCGAAACGATCCGCCAGCTGGCGACCCTGCTGCAGGCCGGCCTGCCGCTGGCGGAAGGGTTATCGCTGCTGGCGCAGCAGCAGTCGCATGCCCAGTGGCAGGCGCTGCTTGAGGCGCTAGGCCGCGAGCTGGCCCAGGGCGTGGCGTTCTCTGCCGCGCTGGCGCAGTGGCCCCAGGCTTTTCCGCCACTATATCTGGCGATGATTAGCACCGGCGAACTGACGGGCAAGCTCGATATCTGCTGCCTGCAGTTGGCGAATCAGCAGCAGGAGCAGCAGCGGCTCGCCAGCAAAGTCAAAAAAGCGCTGCGCTACCCGCTGATCGTGCTCTCTCTGGCGCTGTTGGTGGTGCTGGGGATGCTCTATTTTGTCCTGCCCGAGTTCACCGCCATCTACCAGACGTTCAGTACGCCGTTACCGCTGTTGACGCGGATGGTCGTTGCGGCAGGCGACATGCTAAGTCGCGGCTGGCCGCTGCTGCTGGCCTTGCTGCTGAGCCCGCTGCTGCTCAACCAGCTGATCCGGCGGCGCAGCGACTGGTTGCTGCGCCGCCAGCGGTTGCTTAACGCGCTCCCTCTCATTGGTTCCCTGATCGGCGGACAACAGCTGAGCCTGATCTTCACCATCCTGGCGTTAACCCAAAGCGCCGGTATTAGCTTTCTGCAGGGGCTGCAAAGCGTTGAAGAGTCCCTGTCGTGCCCGCTATGGAGCCAGCGTCTGGCGCAGGCCCGCGCGCTGATCGTTCAGGGGGAGCCGATTTGGCAGGCGTTAAGCCGCTGCGGCGGTTTTACACCGCTGTGCCTGCAGCTCATCCGCACGGGGGAAAGCGCGGGAGCGCTGGATCAGATGCTGGAAAACCTGGCGCATCATCATCGCGAGCAAACCTATCAGCGAGCCGATAGTCTGGCTGCGCATCTTGAACCCATGATGCTGGTGATAACCGGCTCGCTGGTCGGGATTCTGGTGGTGGCAATGTATTTGCCCGTTTTTCACCTGGGCGATGCCATTGGCGGGGTGGGAGGATGAGAAACACTGGCGCCGCGCAGGCGCCAGTGCAGCCGATTACAGGCTATTGAATACCCGGTTCTCTTGTTCCTGAACGCGGATAAAGGTCGTACGCTTGGTCAGCTCTTTCAGACGCGAGGCGCCAACGTAGGTGCAGGCAGAACGCAGGCCGCCGAGAATATCACGTGCGGTATTCTCCACCGGTCCACGCAAAGGCAGCTTAACGGTTTTGCCTTCCGCCGCGCGGTATTTCGCGACACCGCCCACATGGCGGGTCATCGCCGACTCGGAGCTCATGCCGTAGAACAGCATGAATTTCTCTCCGTTTTCTTCAACGATGGTTCCGCCGCTCTCTTCATGGCCCGCCAGCATGCCGCCAAGCATCACGAAATCAGCGCCGCCGCCGAAGGCTTTCGCCACATCGCCCGGCATGGTGCAACCGCCGTCGCTGATGATCTGGCCGCCAAGGCCGTGCGCCGCATCGGCACACTCAATCACGGCGGAGAGCTGCGGATAGCCGACCCCGGTCTTAACGCGGGTGGTGCAGACGGATCCCGGGCCGATGCCAACTTTGACGATATCGGCGCCGGAGAGGATCAGCTCTTCGCACATTTCACCGGTGACCACGTTCCCGGCGATGATAGTTTTTTGCGGCCAGGCTTCGCGCGCCTTCGCCACGAACTGTACAAAGTGCTCAGAGTAGCCGTTGGCGACGTCGATACACACAAAATTCAGCTGTGGGTTCTGAGAGAGGATCTGCTGGGTTTTTTCGAAATCCGCATCGGACGTGCCAGTGGAAACCATCACATGCTTGAGTACGTCCGCGGATGCGCCCTGGGTAAACGCCAGCCATTCTTCAGCGGTGTAGTGCTTATGTACCGCGGTCAGAATACCAAAAGTGGCCAGCGCTTTAGCCATGCTGAAGGTGCCGACGGTATCCATGTTAGCCGCAATAATCGGCACGCCGGACCAGGTCAGGCCTGAATGTTTAAAGGTGAATTCACGTTCCAGCTCAACATCAGAACGGCTTTTGAGGGTAGAGCGTTTCGGGCGGATAAGAACGTCTTTGAAACCAAGCTTCAGATCTTCTTCAATACGCATGTGCGAATTCCTGGGGTTAATGGCATGAATGTGAGAGCACAACTCCAGTGACGTTATCATACGCGCGAATCAGGCCCGCGCAAGACTGCGATTTTCACTTTTTTTACGCTACAATCGTATAAATTTACCTGGTGAATGGAGAAAAAGGCGCCTATGCCTTCCCCTGCCGGAGTATTGTTTTTAACCATTTGATTTGCTTGATTAAAACAAACAGTATAGCGGACGGCGATCCCGGTTGGCGCGGGGCCCTCACGACATGCTCACTGTCGCCTCCCCGGCGCGCTGCCAGTCATCGCTGTCTGCCTGCAAAAAATACGAGCAATCCGTTTCAGGGTCAGAAGATATGGGGTACACAGTCGCGTTAACAGGCGGGATCGGCAGCGGTAAAAGTACGGTCGCCGACGCCTTCGCGCAGCTTGGGGTTAAGGTTATCGATGCCGATGTTATCGCCCGTCAGGTGGTCGAGCCCGGTACCCCGGCGCTCCAGGCCATTGTCGGCCACTTCGGACCACAGATGATTGCCCCCGACGGCACGCTGAACCGCCGCCTGCTACGAGAAAAAATTTTTGCTCACGTGGAGGAAAAAGCCTGGCTCAATGCGCTGTTGCACCCGCTGATTCAGCAGGAAACGCGCCGCCAGATGCAGGCCGCCACCTCCCCTTATCTCCTCTGGGTCGTACCTTTGCTGGTCGAAAACCGCCTGTCCGGCCAGGCCGATCGCGTACTGGTCGTCGATGTGCCGAAAGAGACGCAAATCGAACGCACCATGCTGCGCGATAAGGTCAGCCGCGAACATGCTGAACATATTCTTGCCGCCCAGGCCACGCGCCAGCAGCGCCTGGCCGTCGCGGACGATGTTATTGAAAACACTGGCACGCCGGATGCAGTGGCATCGGATGTTGCCCGCCTGCACGAAAAGTATTTAACGCTGGCATCGCAGGCCGCCTCACAGGAAAACTCGTAATGCATACCCCCGTTCTGTTTGAACATCCTCTTAATGAGAAAATGCGCACCTGGCTGCGCATCGAATTTCTGATCCAGCAGATGGCTTTCCGTCCGCAGATTGCCAGCCATGCCGATGCGCTCCATTTTTTCCGTAACGCCGGCGATCTGCTGGATGTCCTGGAGCGCGGCGAGGTGCGCACTGACCTGGTTAAAGAGCTGGAACGCCAGCAGCGTAAGCTCCAGTCATGGGCAGAAGTGCCGGGCGTCGATCAGGAGCGCATAAACGAGCTGCGCCACCAGCTGAAGCAGTCCTCCAGCACCCTGATGGCCGCGCCGCGCATTGGTCAGTTTCTGCGTGAAGATCGCCTGATTGCGCTGGTGCGTCAGCGCCTGAGTATTCCTGGCGGCTGCTGCAGCTTCGATTTACCGACCCTGCATATCTGGCTCCATATGCCACAGGCGCATCGCGACGAGCAGGTGGCCAGCTGGCTTGCCAGCCTCGATCCGCTGGTCCAGTCCCTGAGCCTGATCCTCGATCTTATCCGCAACTCCGCGCTGTTCCGCAAACAGACCAGCCTCAACGGCTTTTATCAGGATAATGGCGAAGATGCCGATCTGCTGCGCCTGCGTCTCGATCTGGCTCACCAGCTTTATCCGCAAATTTCCGGCCATAAGAGCCGTTTCGCCATCCGTTTCCTGGCGCTGGACAGTGAATATGGGATCGTGCCGGAGCGCTTTGATTTTGAACTGGCCTGCTGTTAAGGAGATAACATGTCAGAAGAGACTATCGTCAACTGCCCGACCTGCGGCAAAACTGTGGTGTGGGGCGAGCAGAGTCCGTTTCGTCCGTTCTGTAGCAAGCGCTGCCAACTGATCGATCTGGGAGAATGGGCTGCGGAAGAGAAGCGCATCCCCAGCGCGGGGGATCTCTCCGATAGCGATGACTGGAGCGAGCAGCAACCCTGATTTGATGGCAAGCTAACCCGGCGCCTGGCGGGTTAGCCTCGCGCCCCGGGGCTCAGCCCTGGGCGATAAGTTTGCTGATAACCGGTTCATTCGCCGGAGGAAACGCCGCCGGATCCAACGTTGGTCCCGCCATCCACCGACCCGGCTGCCCTTCTTTACCCCACGGCTCGCCTTGCCAACTTTCCACGAGGAAAAACCACAGCGTAATATAGCGATCGGGGAACTGATACTCCAGCTTATCAAAGAGCGAAGAGGCGGTGACCGTAATCCCAACCTCCTCCTGCAGTTCGCGGATTAGCGCCTGCTCAGGCGTCTCATCAGATTCAATTTTCCCGCCCGGGAACTCCAGCTTATTCGCCATATGGGCATCGGCGGCGCGCTGGGTAATAAAGATTTCGCCTTGCGGATTGCGAATTATCCCGACGGCGATTTGCAGTTTTTTCATTGAATGCGCTCCATAAAAAAGGCGCAGAACTCTGCGCCTTTGTTTGTTTTATCAGACCTTAGCTCAGACGGCCGTGGCACTGTTTGTACTTTTTGCCGGAGCCGCACGGGCACGGATCGTTACGGCCCACTTTACGTTCGCCGGTTTGCGCCGCCAGATCCTGGGCTGCGGCTTCATCATCGCTCTGATGGCTGAGCTGCTGCATCTGCGCCAGGCGCTCGGCCTCTTCACGACGCTGCTGTTCCATCGCCTCGACTTCTTCCGGCATCCGCACCTGGACTTTGCTCAGGGTGCTGATCACTTCATACTTCAGTGACTCCAGCATCGCGGCAAACATTGAGAACGATTCGCGCTTGTACTCCTGCTTCGGATCTTTCTGCGCATAGCCGCGCAGGTGGATACCCTGGCGCAGGTAATCCATCGCCGCCAGGTGCTCTTTCCACAGCGAATCCAGAGTCTGCAGCATCACGCCTTTCTCGAAGTGGCGCATCATCTCGGCGCCGACCACTTCTTCTTTACGCTGGTAGGTTTCTACCGCGCTCTGCAGAATACGTTCGCGCAGGGTCTCTTCATGCAGCTCCGGCTCTTTATCCAGCCACTCTTTGATTGGCAGGTCGAGGTCGAAGTCGTTTTTCAGACGCTCCTGCAGACCTTCGATATCCCACATCTCCTCCAGCGACTGCGGCGGAATATGGGCATCGATCGTCGCCTTAAAGACGTCTTCGCGGATGCTGTTGATGGTTTCGCTGACGTCAGACACGTCCAGCAGCTCGTTACGCTGGGTGTAGATCGCCCGGCGCTGGTCGTTGGCCACATCATCATATTCCAGCAGCTGCTTACGGATATCGAAGTTACGGCTTTCCACTTTACGCTGGGCGTTGGCGATCGCCTTGGTGACCCACGGGTGCTCAATCGCCTCACCTGGTTTCATTCCCAGTTTACGCATCATGCCAGACACGCGATCGGAGGCGAAGATACGCATCAGGGCATCTTCCATTGACAGGTAGAAGCGGGAAGAACCGGCATCCCCCTGACGACCAGCACGGCCGCGCAGCTGGTTATCGATACGGCGAGATTCATGACGCTCGGTACCGATGATGTGCAGACCGCCTGCGGCCAGTACCGCATCGTGGCGTACCTGCCAGTCGGCTTTGATTTTCTCAATCTGCTCTGGCGTTGGGTTTTCCAGCGCAGCGACTTCCGCCTGCCAGCTACCGCCGAGCATAATATCGGTACCACGACCCGCCATGTTGGTGGCGATGGTCACCGCGGAAGGGTAGCCCGCCTGGGCGACGATATCCGCCTCGCTGGCGTGGAATTTGGCGTTCAGGACGTTGTGCTTGATGCCAGCTTTAGTCAGTTCACGGGAAACCACTTCAGATTTTTCGATCGAGATAGTCCCCACCAGCACCGGCTGACCGGCAGCGGTACGAGTTTTGATATCTTCGATAATTGCCTGAATTTTTTCCGCTTCGGTCATATAGACCAGATCCGCCATGTCTTTACGGATCATCGGACGGTTGGTCGGTACAACCACGGTATCCAGCTTATAGATAGAGCTGAATTCAAAGGCTTCGGTATCGGCTGTACCGGTCATCCCCGCCAGCTTCTCGTACAGACGGAAGTAGTTCTGGAAGGTGATAGAGGCCAGAGTCTGGTTCTCGTTTTGGATCTCCACGCCCTCTTTGGCCTCAACGGCCTGGTGCAGACCATCGGACCAGCGGCGGCCCTGCATCGTACGGCCAGTGTGCTCATCGACGATGATAACTTCGCCATCTTTGACAATGTAGTCAACGTCGCGGGTGAACAGCGCATGGGCGCGCAGCGCGGCGGTAACGTGGTGCATCAGCATAATGTTGGTTGGAGAGTACAGGGACTCACCTTCATCCATAATGCCTTCCTGTACCAGCAGCTCTTCAATCAGCACCAGACCACGTTCGGTCAGGTTAACCTGACGCGCTTTTTCATCCACCGAGAAGTGGCCTTCGCCAGTGAAAGTATCCGAATCCTCTTTTTCCTGGCGGATCAGATGCGGGATGATTTTGTTTACCTTGCGGTACATTTCAGAGCTGTCTTCCGCCGGGCCGGAAATGATCAGCGGCGTACGCGCCTCATCGATCAGGATGGAATCCACCTCATCCACCAGCGCATAGTGCAATTTACGCTGAACGCGCTCTTCCGGGCTGAAGGCCATGTTGTCGCGCAGGTAGTCGAAGCCGTATTCGTTGTTGGTGCCATAGGTGATATCGGCAGCGTAAGCTTCACGCTTCGCCGGCGCCGGCAGGCCGGACATGTTGATGCCAACTGTCATGCCCAGGAATTCAAACAGCGGGCGGTTATTTTCGGCGTCACGCTGGGCCAGATAGTCGTTGACGGTCACTACGTGAACGCCTTTGCCGGTTAGCGCGTTGAGGTACGCCGGCAGGGTCGCGGTCAGGGTTTTACCTTCACCGGTACGCATCTCGGCGATGCAGCGATCGTTAAGCACCATACCGCCCAGCAGCTGGACGTCGAAGTGGCGCATGCCGAATACGCGCTTACTGGCTTCGCGAACGACGGCGAAAGCTTCAGGGATCAGGCTTTCCAGCGTTTCGCCTTTTTCCAGGCGCGCGCGGAATTCAGCGGTTTTCGCTTTCAGCTCGTCATCAGAGAGTTTTTCCATCGCCGGTTCCATGCCGTTGATGATATTGACGACTTTGCGCATACGACGCAGCGTACGGTCGTTACGGCTGCCGAAAACCTTGGTTAACATTTTGATAAGCATAATAAAATCTCAAACGCCCGCGGTGCGGAGTCACAAAAAATAGGATGGTCCGTGGTTATTTTCAGCTGAGACGTTGAGGCCCTGCGCGGATCCCCGCCACCTGGCTTATCCAGGCGCTGACGCGGAAGGCAGAATATGAAGAAGGGATGTAACCCGCCTGGCGGATCACCACCGGCGGCGTGCTGTCCTGCGTCAGCAGCGCGCTGAGGGTGTCGAGCAGCGCCAGATGCTGAGCCTGCAGCGGGGAAGTTTCTTCCGCCACCGGCAGCGCCTGCGGCGCCATGGCGAAGGAGAGATGACGAATAACGGTGCGAATGGCGTGCTGATGCCAGTAGTCGACGGTAAAGCTGGGCCGGCGATTCGTCTCCAGCAGCGCCAGCTGAGAGAAATTAACCTTGCTCGGATTGTGATTGCTGGCGGTCGCCTTCGCTGGCGCCGCGGTCTCGTGACCGTTGCTTAGCGCAGGCAGGCCGAGGCTGGCCGCGACCATCCCCAACAGGAGATGCGGCCAAAAATACCGTCTGCCAAACTGTCGCCAGCGCGTCAGCAATCCACTCACGTTCATTACCTTTCTTTGCTAGACCCGTCGTCGTTCAGGCTGTCTCTTTATTGATGTTTTTCGCAGGACAACCTGATGTCCACGGGGTAAAGCAACCCTGAGAAATAATTTTGCGCTCAAATACTAACATTAATACCGGCCTGAGGCAGCATGAATGAAGGCGATTGCCCGGCGAAAACGCTTAATAAAGCAGCGAACGCACTCTAATTATTATCCAGGGATCGCAGCGAAAATAACTGGAGGGTGCTATAAAAGAAAAACGACTGGCTCCCTGGTCGGAGAGAGTACCAGGTTACCAGTCGAATTTACTGGATGGTCAGGCTTACGCCAGAACCATCGACGGTGCGCGGAACGCCATTGGCAGTTTTGCGTCGTCTTCGAAGGTCACATACTCCCAGGCTTCCTGTTTTGCCAGAACCGCCTGCAGCAGTTTGTTGTTCAACGCGTGACCCGATTTGTACGCCGTGAATGCGCCGATAATGTTGTGACCACACATAAACAGGTCACCGATCGCATCCAGCATTTTGTGGCGAACAAATTCGTCTTCAAAGCGCAGACCGTCTTCGTTCAGTACGCGATAATCGTCAACAACGATGGCACAATCGAAGCTGCCGCCCAGGCACAGGCCGCGGGACTGCAGATATTCGATATCGCGCATAAAACCGAAGGTACGCGCACGGCTAATCTGACGCATGAACGCATCGGCCGAGAAGTTCAGCGTATAGCGCTGGGTGCTGGCATCAATCGCTGGATGGTTAAAATCGATGGTGAAGTCCAGCGAAAAACCATTGTACGGTTTGAATTCAGCCCATTTGTCGCCATCTTCGACGCGAACCGTCTCTTTGATACGTACAAATTTCTTGGCGCAGTTCAGTTCATCAATGCCGGCATCCAGCAACAGATAAACGAACGGAGCCGCACTGCCGTCCATAATCGGGATTTCCGGCGCATCGACTTCAACAATAATGTTGTCGATACCCAGGCCAGCCAATGCGGCGTTCAGGTGTTCAACCGTAGAAATCCGCACGTCATGCTCATTAACCAGGCAAGTACAGAGCATGGTATCACGCACAGATTTGGCATCAGCCGGAAAATCTACCGGTGGATTCAAGTCGGTGCGACGATAGATGACCCCGGTATTTGCCGGCGCAGGGCGTAACGTCAGTGTGACTTTCTTGCCGGTATGCAAACCGACGCCAGTCGCCTGAACGATACGTTTAAGAGTCCTTTGTTTGATCATCGTATAATCTCGCCAATTTACCTATCCAACCGAAGTGTACACCACTATCGGGAGGCCAGTTTAGCACAAAGAGCGCAGATGCCCAACTTCCAGTCGATTCTTAATCGGCTTGCTTACGCAGGAAGGCTGGGATATCCAGATAATCCGGCTCTTTCGCGGTTTGCGGCGTATTGTCGTTCACCACTTTGGCTGCCGGCTTCTGCTCTTGCGTCAGCGGCGACATACCATGCTGCTGGTAACGATCCATCACCGGCTGCTGAACCTGCTTGTTGGTTACCAGGGTGATTTCCGGACGCTTATCCATGCCAATACCGGTCGCCACTACGGTCACGCGCAGCTCGTCGTTCATATCCGGGTCCAGAGAGGTACCGATAACCACGGTCGCATTATCCGAGGCAAAAGCACGGATGGTGTTACCCACAGTTTCGAACTCGTCCAGACGCAGGTCGAAGCCCGCAGTAATGTTGACCAGCACGCCGCGCGCGCCTGACAGGTCGATATCTTCCAGCAGCGGAGAAGAGATAGCCATTTCAGCCGCTTCTTCCGCACGGTCTTCACCGCTCGCCACCCCGGAGCCCATCATCGCGTAGCCCATTTCAGACATCACGGTACGGACGTCCGCGAAGTCGACGTTCATCAGACCCGGACGGGTGATCAGTTCGGCGATACCCTGCACCGCGCCTTTCAGGACGTCGTTTGCCGCGCCGAATGCGTCGAGCAGGGAAATTCCACGCCCCAGGACCTTCAGCAGCTTGTCGTTCGGGATGGTGATCAGTGAGTCAACGTGCTTGGACAGCTCGGTGATCCCCTGCTCAGCGAACGCCATGCGCTTCTTACCTTCAAAATTAAACGGCTTAGTGACCACCGCAACGGTGAGGATCCCCAGATCCTTCGCCACTTCCGCGACTACGGGCGCCGCGCCGGTACCGGTACCGCCGCCCATGCCTGCCGCGATGAACACCATGTCTGCGCCATCAAGGGCTGCGCGCAGCGCTTCACGGTCTTCATCAGCCGCGTTACGGCCGACTTCCGGGTTCGCGCCCGCGCCCAGACCTTTGGTAATACCGCTACCGATCTGGATAGTCTGGCCAACCGCCGTCTTACGCAGCGCCTGCGCGTCGGTATTTACCGCGAAGAATTCAACACCCTCAATGCGCTCGCGCACCATGTGTTCAACGGCGTTACCGCCGCCGCCACCGACGCCGATGACTTTAATCACCGCGTCGTTGGTCAGTTCCATAGGTTCAAACATAGTTTCTCTCCGTCTTGTGCCTGTCGCCTGAGAACGCTAATTGTCTGCGTTCTCTTAAAAAATTAAAACTCTTTTCGCAGCCAGCTGTTGAGTCGCTTAATCCACGAGCCCACTGAGGCCGTCACGCGTTTTTCTACTTCCGCTTCACCACTGAGATGTGACTCTTTTCCGTAGTGCAGCAGCCCCACCGCCGTTGAATAATACGGCTCCTGGGCATAGTCGGTTAAACCGGTGATGTTCAGCGGCGCGCCAATGCGCACCTGAGTATGGAACACGCGCTGCGCACAGGCCGCCAGACCTTCAATTTGCGCCGCGCCGCCGGTTAACACAATCCCCGCCGCCAGATGATGTTTAACACCCTGCTGGCGGAGCTGTTCCTGCAGCTGCAGGATCTCTTCATTGACCAGGTTAAGCAGCTCGGTATAGCGCGGTTCAATCACCTCTGCCAACGTCTGACGCTGCAGGCTACGCGGAGGACGTCCACCGACGCTCGGTACTTCGACGTTTTCGTCTTTACCGACGATGGAACCCAATGCGCATCCGTGACGAACCTTAATCGCTTCGGCATCGCTCGGCGGCGTACCGAAGGCATAGGCGATATCGCTGGTCACCACGTTACCGGCATACGGGATCACTTTGGTGTGACGCAATGCGCCGCCGGTGTAGACGGCGATATCCATTGTACCACCGCCGATATCCACAACGCAGACGCCCAGCTCACGTTCGTCTTCTGTTAATACCGAATAACTGGCCGCTAACCCGGCGAAAATAAGTTGGTCAACTTTCAGACCACAACGTTCCACTGCTTTAACAATGTTTTTTGCCATATCGTTATGGCAGGTGATCAGATGCACCTTCGCCTGCATACGCACGCCGGACAGCCCTACCGGGTTTTTAATCCCTTCCTGGTAGTCGATAGCATATTCCTGCGGAATCACGTGCAGGACACGATGTTCATCGCGAACGCGAACCGACTTCGCGGTGTGGACCACATTCTCGACGTCGTCCTGCGTCACTTCTTCTTCCGAAATCGGTACCATCCCGATTTCATTCTGACAGCTTATATGTTTACCCGAAAGTGCCAAATAAACTGATGAAATCTGGCAATCCGCCATCAGTTCGGCCTGGTCGATGGCGCGCTGTACGCATTTCACCACCGACTCGAGGTCGTTCACACCGCCTTTATCCATACCACGCGATGGGCAACTGCCCACGCCGATGATATTGATCATGCCGTCGGGCAGAACTTCCCCTACTAAAGCGGCCACCTTGGCGGTGCCAATCTCCAGTCCAACTACCAGTTTTCTGTCCGTCGCCTTGATCATTGTTGTTCTGCCTGTGCCTGATTCTGTTGTTGATTAGTTTCCTCTGCGGGAGCAGGTACCCAGCCCACTGCCGCACCCGAGTCATAACGCAAATCAACGTAGCTAATCCGTTTGCCGTCGGTCTGCGCCTGCTGCTGAAGAACCGGGTAGAGTTCCATAAAGCGCTGAAGCCGTTTCATGGTATCGCCACGGCCAAGGTTGAGCTTGATGTCATTATTAAGCGTCAACTGCCAGGAGCGACGGGCGGTCATCGCCGCCACTTTCAACGTGAATTTATCCTTTGCCAGCACCTGCCCCATGTCACGATACCCCTGCAGCACTTCGTTCTCGCTGCCTTCGGGACCGTATAACATCGGTAAATTCTGTTTGCTGGTGCGATCCGCCGGCACGCTGAAGGCATTTCCTTCTGCATCCACCATATGTTGATCATTCCAGCGCGCAATCGGCACATATTCAACCAGATGAATCTTCAATTCATCGGGCCACTGCTTTCGGACGCTCGCCTGCTTAATCCACGGCAGACGTTCAATCTGGCTCTGGATGATGTTCACATCCTGAGTCATAAAGGTACCCGGCGAACCCAGCGCCAGGATCGCCTGACGGATGTCATCATTGCGCGTATAGTGGCGCTCGCCGGTCACCACCATCTTCGACAGCGGTAAGCGCTGCGCATCTTCCATCCAGCCAAGAACCATCCACCCGCTGACCAGCACGGTAAACAGCACCGCCAGCAGGAAAACGATCCCTGCCAGCCGCGTTCCATTACTCCGACGCGAAGAAGAAGCCTCTTCTTCATGGTTCCGCGTATTCAGCGCAGCCTGCGACATATCACCCCGCCAGGTCCAGAATTCGTACAACAAGCTGGGAGAAGCTCATTCCTGCCTGACGCGCCGCCATTGGCACAAGGCTGTGGCTGGTCATGCCCGGGGAAGTATTCGCTTCCAGCAGATAAAACTGGCCATCGCTGTCCAGCATCACGTCAATACGGCCCCAGCCTTTGCAACCCAGAATATTCCAGGCTTTAAGCACCAGGTTCTGAATAGCTGACTCACGCGCGGGATCTTCAAATCCTGGGCAGAAATATTGCGTCTCATCAGAGAGATACTTCGCCTCATAATCATAGAAGGTTCCCGCGGCCTGGATACGTATTGACGGTAAAATTTCTTCACCGACTATGGCGACGGTAAATTCCGGTCCACTGAGCCATTTTTCGACCAAAACTTCATCATCATGCTGAAAAGCCAACGCCAATGCACTCGCTAAATCACAACTTTCGCTGACTTTCGACATCCCGACGCTGGAGCCTTCACGGCTCGGCTTGATGATGACCGGCAGACCCAGCGCCGCAATTTGCTGTTCGACGTCAGTAGACAGCCCGGCGGCAAACTGGGCGCGGGTCAGCGCCACCCACGGCGCGACCGGTAATCCGGCGCCCTGCCACAGCCACTTGCTGCGCAGTTTATCCATTGAAATCGCCGAAGCCATCACGCCGCTGCCGGTATAAGGCAGCTGGATTAACTCCAGCAGCCCCTGCAGAGTGCCATCTTCCCCGCCGCGGCCGTGGAGGGCAATAAACGCTTTCTTAAAGCCCTGCTTTTTTAGCTGGGTAATATCAACATCGCGCGGGTCGACCGGATGGGCGTCCACCCCGCCTTCACGCAGCCCGGCCAGCACCGCCGCGCCTGAATTCAGCGACACTTCACGTTCAGCGGAGGTTCCACCGGAAAGCACCGCGATTTTATCAGCCATGGCGCTCCTCCTCCGTTTTTTGCGGGATCAGTTTGATTTCAGCCAGGTGGCGGGCGATTTTACCGATGTTACCGGCGCCCTGCACCAGTACTAAATCGTTGCCGGTCAGGACTGACGCCAGCATCTCCGCGGCCTGGGCCGAATCGGGCACCAGGATCGGATCCACTTTCCCGCGACCGCGAATGGTACGGCACAGCGAGCGGCTGTCGGCGCCCGGGATCGGCGCTTCGCCCGCCGGATAGACGTCCAGCATCAGCAGGGCATCCACCTGGGTCAGCACGTTGGCAAAATCATCATACAGATCGCGGGTACGGGTATAACGGTGCGGCTGGAATACCATCACCAGGTTTTTATCCGGCCAGCCAGCGCGCGCTGCTTTAATGGTGGCGTCCACTTCCGTCGGGTGGTGACCGTAATCATCGATCAGCATCGCGCTGCCCGGTTTGCCGTTGACTTCGGCCAGCGGAAACTCGCCAAGAAAATCAAAGCGGCGTCCTGTTCCCTGGAAGCTCTCCAGTGCGCGCAGAATAGCCCGATCGTCAATCCCCTCTTCCGTCGCCACGGCGACGGCCGCCGCCGCGTTCAGCGCGTTATGGCGTCCCGGGGCATTGAGCGTCACCTGCAGGATCGCTTTATCCTGGCGCACCAGGCGGAAATGCCCCTGCGCCCCAACCTGACGATAGTCCTCGACGCGCACGTCGGCGTCGTCGCTAAAACCGTAGGTAGTGATCTGCCGGCCAACGCGCGGCAGCAATTCCCGGATCACCGGATCGTCCACGCACATCACCGCGCGTCCGTAGAACGGCAGGTTGTGCAGGAAGTTGATAAAGGTCTGCTTCAGATTCTCAAAGTCGCCATGGTAGGTATCCATGTGATCGGCTTCGATGTTGGTGACAATGGCCACCATCGGCTGCAGATGCAGAAACGACGCGTCGCTCTCATCCGCTTCCGCGATCAGGTAACGGCTATGGCCAAGACGGGCATGTACGCCCGCCGCTTTTACCAGTCCGCCGTTGACGAAGGTCGGGTCCAGCCCGGCCTCGGCGTAAATGCTGGATACCATCGCGGTGGTGGTGGTTTTGCCGTGGGTCCCGGCAATGGCGATCCCGTGGCGAAAGCGCATCAGCTCCGCCAGCATTTCGGCACGACGGATCACCGGGATACGCGCCTCATGCGCGGCAACGATTTCCGGGTTATCTGCAGAAATCGCGCTGGAAACGACAACCACGCTGGCATCACGCACGTTTTCCGGGCGATGGTTGAAATAAATGGTGGCGCCAAGCTGCGACAGCTGCTGGGTCACCGGATTCGGCGCCAGGTCGGAGCCGCTGATCTGGTAACCTTCGTTAGCCAACACTTCGGCAATACCGCCCATACCGGCACCGCCGATGCCGACAAAATGAATGTGCCGAACGCGACGCATCTCGGGCACTATGGAACGCAGTTTTGCCAAATCTTGTGTATTCATTCTTTACGCCATCAACTTCTGTATTCGGGCGGTGAAAATCACCGCAATTAGCGCGCCAAAGCTACGGCGCTGACCTCTTCTGCTACCCGCTCGGTAGCGTCCGGAATCGAAGCGCCACGCGCTCGTTCCGCCATATCCAGCAAGGTTTCGCGATCCCAGCTCGCCAGGGTAGAGGCAACCGCCTCTACCGTGAACTCAGGCTGTTCAAGAATTTTCGCCGCGCCGGCTTTCTCCAGCGGCAGCGCATTCCAGTACTGCTGACGATCTTTGTGCTGGAACGGGACAAACAGCGCTGGTAAACCTGCGGCCGCGATTTCGCTAACCGTCAGCGCGCCGGAACGGCAAACCACAACATCTGCCCAGGCATACGCCGCGGCCATGTCATCAATAAATTCCGTCACTTTATGCTGCGGCTGTCCGGCGGCGGCATAGGCCTGCTGCACGGTTTGCTGGCCGCCTTTGCCGCTTTGATGCCAGATGGTCACCGTAGCGCCGAGCTTCGCCGCCACCTGCGGCATCGTCTGGTTCAGGACGCGCGCGCCCTGAGAGCCACCGACCACCAGCACGCGAATCGGCCCCTGACGGCCAACCAGACGCTGACCTGGCAGCGGCAGCGCCAGTACATCGGTGCGCACCGGGTTCCCAACGACGTCCGCATGCGGGAACGCGCCGGGAAACGCCTGCATCACTTTCTTCGCAATCTTCGCCAGCCACTTGTTAGTCAGGCCGGCAATGCCGTTTTGCTCGTGGAGGACCACCGGGATCCCCAGCGACCACGCCGCCAGACCGCCAGGCCCGGAAACATAGCCGCCCATACCCAGCACCACGTCCGGCTGGAAACGCTTCATGATCGCCCGCGCCTGACGCCAGGCGTTAAAGATACGCACCGGCGCCAGTAGCTGCGCTTTGATACCTTTGCCACGCAGGCCGGAGATACGGATAAAATCAATTTCGATGCCGTTTTTCGGCACTAAATCCGCTTCCATACGATCGGCGGTACCCAGCCAGCGAACCTGCCAGCCCTGGTCCATTAAATGGTGCGCGACCGCCAGTCCCGGGAACACATGCCCGCCGGTACCGCCCGCCATCACCATCAACCGCTTTTCCTGACCGCTCATCGCACACCCCGTGTAAACGCCTGGGCTTTTTCCAGACGCGTTTCATAATCAATTCGCAACAACAACATAATGGCCGTCGACATAATCAACAGACTGGAACCACCATAACTGATCAGCGGCAGCGTCAGACCTTTCGTCGGCAGCATCCCCGCCGCCGCGCCGACGTTAACTAACGCCTGGAAGCTAAACCAGATACCAATCGCACAGGCGAGGAAGCCGGAAAAGCGATGATCGATCTCCAGCGCTTTACGGCCAATCGACATGGCGCGGAAAGCGACGAAGAATACCATTAAAAGCGCCAGTACCACACCGATATAACCGAGTTCTTCGCCGATAATGGCGAAGATAAAGTCAGTGTGCGCTTCCGGTAAATACTCCAGTTTTTGCACCGAGTTGCCGAGGCCCTGCCCCCACATCTCGCCGCGGCCGAAAGCCATCAGCGACTGGGTCAGCTGGTAGCCGCTGCCGAACGGGTCTTCCCACGGGTTCCAGAAGGAGGTCACGCGGCGAATACGGTATGGTTCGGCGAGGATCAGCAGGACCACCGCCGAAATACCCATGCCGATAATGGCGATGAACTGCCACAGCTTCGCGCCGGCGAGAAACAGCATCGCCAGCGTGGTGACGAACAGGACCACCACGGTACCGAGGTCAGGCTGCGCCAGCAGCAGGATGGCCAGTACGAAAATCACGCCCATCGGTTTTAAGAAGCCGCGCAGGTTGTTACGCACTTCGTCGGCTTTACGCACCAGATAGTTGGCGATGTAGCAGAACAGCGACAGCTTGGTGAACTCCGCCGGCTGAATACGCAGCGGACCAAGGGCTATCCAGCGCGATGCGCCGTTTACCGAGCTGCCTACTACCAGTACGATCAGCAGCATGACGATCGAGGCGATCAGCATCGCGGTACTGTGGCGCTGCCAGAAATCCATCGGCAGACGTAGCGTAATCATCGCCAGCGCGAAGGCCAGCACAATGTACAGGCCGTCACGCTTGGCGAAGAGGAAAGGATCGTTCGCCAGGCGCTGTCCGACCGGCATCGACGCCGAGGTCACCATAATAAAGCCGATCGCCGCCAGGCCGAAGGTCAGCCATAGCAGCATCCGGTCATACATCACCAGACTGTCGTTATCTTTCGGGCGCGAGCCCATCACCCAGCCTTTCAGCGCAGCGAATAGCCAGGCGAAAATAAACATCCCCGGCAATCGCGGCAGTCTCAGCCGAGGCAGGCTCAGCTGCGGCATTCTCAGGCGTGGGAGAGAGAAACGCATCAACCTAACTCCTTCGCCAGACGGGCAAACATCTCGCCCCGTTGTTCAAAGTTCTTAAACTGATCCAGGCTAGCGCAGGCCGGCGACAGGAGCACCATGTCCCCCGCTTTCACCAGGGGAGCAATCTGACGCATCGCCTGTTCCATAGTCTCAGTTTGTACCGCCACCTCAGGACGCAGCTCAGCGAGCTCGGCGCCATCGCGACCAAAGCAGTACAGGCGAATACGATCGCCGCCGAGGTAGCGCTTCAGCGGGGTAAAATCAGCGGACTTGCCGTCGCCGCCCAGCAGCAGATAGAGCGTGCCGTCCAGCTGCAGGCCGTTCAGCGCCGCCTCGGTGCTGCCGACGTTGGTCGCCTTCGAGTCGTTAATCCAGCGTACGCCGTTGTGATCCAGCACCAGCTGGAAACGGTGCGCCAGACCGGTAAAGGTGGTCAGCGCCTTCAGGCTGCTGGCCCGCGGCAGACCCGCGGCATCGGCCAGCGCCAGCGCCGCCAGGGCGTTGCTGTAGTTATGCTGACCGGTGAGAGGCATCTCTTTCACATTGAGGACTTTCTCACCTTTAACGCGCAGCCAGGTTTCGCCCTGCTGGCGGTTAAGGTGGTAGTCACCGACATCGACGCCAAAGCTAATGCAGCGTTCGTCCGCCCCGCGTACCGGCATGGTGAGCGCATCGTCCGCGTTCACCACGCAGGTCTTCGCATTCTCGTAAATCCGCAGCTTCGCCGCGCGATACTGCTGCAGCCCCAGCGGGTAGCGGTCCATATGGTCCTCAGTCACGTTGAGGATGGTTGCCGCCACCGCCTGCAGGCTGGAGGTGGTTTCCAGCTGGAAGCTGGAGAGCTCCAGCACATACAGCTCTCGATCGGTGTCCAGCAGCATCAGCGCCGGCAGGCCGATATTGCCGCCCACGCCGACGTTAACTCCAGCGGCTTTCGCCATCTCGCCCACCAGGGTAGTAACAGTGCTTTTGCCGTTAGAACCGGTAATGGCGATAATCGGCGCCTGCGCTTCGCGGCAGAACAGTTCGATATCGCCAACGATCTCTACGCCAGCGTCGGCCGCTGCGCTGAGCGAAGGATGGGCCAGCGCAATCCCCGGACTGGCGACAATCAGGTCCGCCGCCAGCAGCCAGGTATCATTGAGTCCGCCGACATGGCATTCGACCGATTCGGGTAATTTATCCAGCCCCGGAGGCGCGACGCGGGTGTCCATCACGCGCGGGGTTACGCCGCGCGCCATGAAAAAGTCCACGCATGACAGGCCGGTCATGCCCAGCCCAATTATGACGACTTTTTTACCCTGATAATCTGCCATGATTAACGTACCTTCAGCGTCGCCAGGCCAATCAGCACCAGCATCAGCGAAATAATCCAGAAGCGCACGATAACGCGCGGCTCCGGCCAGCCTTTCAGTTCATAGTGGTGGTGGATCGGCGCCATGCGGAAGATGCGCTGACCGCGCAGCTTAAAGGAGCCGACCTGCAGAATAACCGACAGCGTTTCCACCACGAAAACCCCGCCCATGATCACCAGCAGGAACTCCTGACGCAGCAGCACGGCGATAATGCCCAACGCGCCGCCGAGCGCCAGTGAACCGACGTCGCCCATAAAGACTTGCGCCGGGTAGGTGTTGAACCACAGGAAGCCCAGCCCCGCCCCGACAATCGCCGTACAGACGATCACCAGCTCGCCGGCGTGGCGCAGATACGGGATATGCAGGTAGTTGGCAAAATTCATGTTGCCGGTGGCCCATGCCACCAGCGCAAAGCCTGCCGCGACGAAAACGGTCGGCATAATCGCCAGGCCGTCGAGGCCGTCGGTCAGGTTGACGGCGTTGCCGGTACCGACGATAACGAAGTAGGCCAGCAAGATATAGAACAGCCCCAGCTGCGGCATTACGTCTTTAAAGAACGGCACCACCAGCTCGGTTGCCGGGGTATCTTTCCCCGCCAGATACAGCGCGAAGGCCACGCCCAGGGCGATCACCGACATCCAGAAATACTTCCAGCGGGCGATCAGGCCTTTGGTATCTTTGCGCACGACTTTACGGTAATCATCAACGAAACCGATGATGCCGTAGCCGATTAATACCGTCAGTACGCACCAGACGTACGGGTTAGATGGATAGGCCCACAGCAGAACGGAAACGGTGATCGCGGTGAGGATCATGATCCCGCCCATGGTCGGAGTACCGCGTTTACTGAAATGAGACTCCGGGCCGTCGTTACGTACGACCTGGCCAAAGGCGAGTTTTTGCAGACGGGCGATCATGCGCGGGCCCATCCACAACGAGATGAACAGCGCGGTCAGCAGGCTGACGATGGCGCGAAACGTCAGATATGAAAAGACGTTAAAGCCGGAATAATATTTGACCAAGTGTTCGGCCAGCCATACTAACATGTCCCAGTCTCCTGTAATGCGCGTACTACCTCTTCCATGGCGGCACTACGTGAACCCTTCACTAAAATGGTCATTATTTTGTGCTCCGCCAGCAGCTCGCGCAGGCGAGCCACCACGGCGGCTTTATCGTTAAAATGTTCGCCCACGCCGCTGGCGCGGCTGATATCCGCGCTCAAGGCGCCGACGCTGAGGACGCAATCCAGACCCGCCGCTTTCGCCGCTTCGCCGACTTCGCGATGGCAGGCCGCGCTCTCCGCGCCAAGCTCTGCCATATCGCCGACCACCATCGTGCGAAAGCCGGGCATCTCTGACAGCACCTGCACCGCCGCGGTCATCGAACCAACGTTAGCGTTATAGGAATCATCCAGCAGCAGCTGGCTCTCGGTCAGCCGGATCGGGAACAGACGTCCCGGAACGGCCTGCAGCTGCGCCAGTCCGGCTTTCACCGCCGCCAAATCGGCGCCTACCGCCATCGCCAGCGAAGTGGCGGCCAGCGCATTAGCGATGTTGTGGCGTCCCGGCAGCGGCAGCAGTACGTCAACGTTGCCGGTTGGGGTCTGCAGCGTAAATTCGGTGCCGTGGCTGGTGATCTGCACGTTGGTCGCCGTGAAATCGCTGTTCGCCGCGTTCGGCGAGAAGCGCCACACTTTGCGATCGCCAATCACCGCCTGCCAGTTCAGCCAGTCGTTATTGTCGGCATTGAGGATGGCGATGCCATTTTCCGGCAGACCGGTATAGATTTCGCCCTTCGCCTTCGCCACGCCCGCCAGCGAACCGAAACCTTCCAGGTGCGCCGCAGCAAGGTTGTTGACCAGCGCCGCTTCCGGACGCGTCAGGCTGACGGTCCAGGCGATTTCGCCCTGGTGGTTGGCGCCGAGTTCGATCACCGCGTACTGATGCTCTTTGGTCAGCCGCAGCAGCGTCATCGGGACGCCGATATCGTTGTTCAGGTTGCCGGCGGTATACAGCGTGTTGCCGCACTGGCTGAGGATCGCCGCGGTCATCTCTTTAACCGAGGTTTTACCGGACGAGCCGGTCAGGGCGACGACGCGAGTCGGCACCTGCTGACGCACCCAGGCGGCTAACTCACCGAAAGCCTGCCGGGTATCGTTCACAATCACCTGCGGGAGATCGCAGGCCAGCGGACGACTCACCAGCAGCGCGCCGGCGCCCGCCGCTTTCGCCTGTTCGGCAAAATCATGGGCGTCGAAACGCTCCCCTTTCAGCGCCACAAACAGGCAGCCCGTCGTCACTTTACGGGTATCGGTGGTCACCTCGTCGATAGCGACATCGCTACCCTGCCGTTCGCCATGGGCGATCGCGGCAAGTTGACTTAACGTAAAGCGAATCATGCTACCGCTCCCAGCAGACGCGCGACGGTCACGCGGTCGGAATAATCCAGACGGCGGTTGCCGACGATCTGGTAATCTTCATGGCCTTTACCCGCCACCAGCACCACGTCGTTCTCTTTCGCCTGCATCACGGCGTTGGTCACCGCTTCCGCGCGGCCTTCCATCACCTTCGCCTGACCTGCATCGAGCATGCCGGCCAGAATATCGTTGATAATCGCCCGCGGCTCTTCGGTGCGCGGGTTATCGTCAGTAACGACCACGATGTCGGCAAACTCTTCCGCGATAGCGCCCATCAACGGACGTTTACCTTTGTCGCGGTCGCCGCCGCAGCCGAAGACGCACCACAGCTTGCCGCTGCAGTGCAGGCGTGCCGCCTGCAGCGCTTTTTCCAGCGCGTCAGGCGTATGGGCATAATCTACCACCACGGCAGGTTTACCCGGCGCGCTGAACACTTCCATACGGCCGCACACCGGCTGTAAACGCGCTGCGCTCTTCAGCAGATCGGCCAGCGGATAGCCCAGCGCCAGCAGCGTGGCCAGCGCCAGCAGCAGGTTGCTGACGTTAAATGCGCCCATCAGGCGGCTTTCGATTTCGCCCTTGCCCCAGCTGGAGTCAAACTGGATGGTCGCCCCGCTGTCGTGATAGTTCACCGCGGTGGCCTTTAGCCAGCGGCCGTGGCAATTCGGGTTGATATGATCTTCCATCGATACCGCCCCCGCGTCCGGCAGCTTCGCCAGCCAGCGACGACCGACTTCATCGTCAGCATTGACGATGGCCTGACCGCAATGATGGGTGGAGTACAGCAGCCATTTCGCCGCTTCGTAGTGCTCCATGTCGCCATGGTAGTCGAGATGATCGCGGCTGAGATTGGTAAACACCGAGGCGGCAAACTGCAGGGCCGCTACGCGGTGCTGTACCAGACCGTGGGAGGAGACTTCCATCGCGCCGAAGGTAGCCCCCTGCCCGACCAGACTGGAGAGCACATGTTGAACGTCCACCGCGGAACCGGTGGTGTTTTCAGTTGGAACGACTTTATCCAGCAGACCGTTACCGACGGTCCCCATCACCGCGCTGGTTTCGCCGAGCAGCTTTGCCCACTGCGCCAGCAGCTGAGTGGTGGTGGTTTTCCCGTTGGTGCCGGTGACGCCCACCAGACGCAGCTGCTGCGACGGCTGATGATAAAAACGCCCGGCCAGCGCCGATAAGCGTTCGTTAAGCTGGCTCAGGTAGATAACCGGCACGCCGTGCATTTCACGGATCTCACCGTCTTTAGCTTCGCCCTGCGCTTCAGCAATAATGGCAGCCACACCTTGCGCTATCGCCTGCGGGATATAACGACGCCCGTCCGCCTGATGACCCTGTACCGCGATAAAGAGATCGCCGGAAGCAGCCACCCGGCTGTCCAGCGTCATCTCTCGCAGAATGCGCTCCGGTGCGTTTGGCACCCATGGAGCGAGTAGGTCGCGCAAATTACGATCTGCCACCTGTTCCCTCGCCTTGATTAATTACAAATTCACTTTTTTCGCCCGTTGCCAGCGCATCCGGCTCGATGTTCATGGTGCGCAATACGCCGCCCATGATGGCACCGAAGACCGGCGCGGAAACGGCGCCACCGTAGTATTTACCTGCCTGCGGGTCGTTGATCACCACCACCAGCGCGAAGCGCGGATGGCTGGCGGGCGCAACGCCTGCGGTGTAAGCAATATATTTGTTGATATAGCGGCCATCCGGCCCCACTTTTTTCGCCGTACCGGTTTTAATCGCGATGCGATAGCCTTTGATCGCCGCTTTCACACCGCCGCCGCCGGGCAGCGCCACGCTTTCCATCATATGAACGACGGTACGAACGAGTGATTCCGGGAAGACGCGCTCGCCCGGAACCGGAGGATCAACCTTGGTAATCGACAACGGGCGATAGATGCCATAGCTGCCAATCGTTGCGTAGACACGCGCTAACTGTAACGGGGTTACCATTAGCCCATAGCCGAAAGAAAAGGTGGCCCTCTCTATGTCAGACCACCGTTGTTTTTGAGGATATAAGCCACTGCGTTCTCCGACCAACCCCAAATTGGTCGCCTTTCCAAGCCCAAAACGTGAGTAAGTATCTACTAACGCTGAGGACGGCATCGCTAACGCCAGCTTAGAAACACCGACGTTACTCGACTTCTGTAGCACCCCGGTCAGGGTCAATTCGCTATAGCGCGCCACATCTTTGATTTCGTGGCCGTTAATTCGATAAGGCACGGTATTGAGCACGGTATTTTCGTTGACGATACCGCGCTGCAGCGCCGTCATGACCACCATCGGTTTCACCGTCGAACCCGGCTCAAACACGTCGGTAATCGCACGGTTACGCATGGTGTCTTTTGCCGTACCGGCGAAGTTGTTCGGGTTATAGGATGGGCTGTTGGCCATCGCCAGCACTTCACCGGTGTTAACATCCACTAACACGGCGCTGCCCGACTCGGCTTTGTTAAAGGCCACGGCGTTGTTCAGCTCGCGATAGACCAGCGCCTGCAGGCGTTCGTCGATACTCAGCGCCAGGTTGTGCGCTGCCTGGCTATCGGTAGAAGAGATGTCTTCAATTACCCGGCCATAGCGGTCTTTACGCACGATACGCTCGCCCGGCTGGCCGGTAAGCCATTTATCAAAGCTTTTCTCAACCCCTTCAATCCCCTGGCTATCGACGTTGGTAAAGCCGATGAGGTGAGCGGTTACTTCCCCGGAAGGGTAGTACCGACGGGATTCTTCGCGCAGATGAATGCCCGGCAGCTTCAGCTTCTTGATGTAATCGGCCATGTCAGGGTTAACCTGACGCGCCAGATAGATAAACCGCATCCGCGGATTGGTATTGATGCGCGTCGCCAGCTGATCCAGCGGCATATTGAGGGCATCCGCCAGCGCCTTCCAGCGTGTATCCAGGGTAACCCCGCCGGCGTCATGGAGCTCTTTCGGGTCGGCCCAGATAGCCTTCACCGGCACGCTGACCGCCAGCGGACGTCCGGAGCGATCGGTAATCATCCCGCGCGCGGTGGACACTTCCTGTACGCGCAGAGAACGCATATCGCCCTGGCGCACCAGCATATCGGGGCTGATCACCTGTAGCCAGGCGACGCGACCCAGCAGAAAAGCCAGCGCCAGCAGAATACAGCCGCACAGCAACGCAAAACGCCAACTGATAAAGTTGGCCTGTTCTTCCTGACGTTTTGCTTTAGGCGTTTTTGGCGCTGCTTTCATCCGTCGCAATAATCCTTATTTCTGTACAACGATATTTTCTTGTGATGGATCGACGTGTTGCATCTGTAACTTCTCGGTCGCGATCCGCTCAACCCGACTGTGATCGCCGAGCGCGTTCTCTTCGAGGATCAGGTTGCGCCACTCAATATCCAGGGCGTCGCGCTCCAGAACCAGCTGTTCACGCTGCGCGGTCAACAGGCGTGTGTGATGCGCAGTGGTGACCACGGTAATCGCCGTAATAATGATGCAAATGAACAGGCAGAGTGGCAGTTTCCCAAACCGCAGAAGGTCGTCCCCGATCACGCCAGGCAAAGCATGGCGCTCGTTGCTTCCAATCGACCCTTTAACCTTGCTTAAGGCCTCTGTCACTCTGCCGATCATGCGTTCGTCCTCTCTGCGATACGCAGCACTGAACTACGGGCGCGTGGATTCTCTGCCACCTCTTCTTCGCCCGGCATCAACTTGCCTAGTGCTCGCAACTCACGGCCGCCCAGTTTTTTGAGCTGCGCTTCGGTCATCGGTATTCCCGCCGGAACCTGCGGACCGCGGCTTTGCTCACGCATAAAGCGCTTCACAATGCGATCTTCCAGCGAATGAAAACTAATGATCGACAGCCGCCCGCCCGGGGCCAGCACGCTGAGCGAGCTTTTTAGCGCCTGCTCTATCTCCTCCAGTTCACTGTTTACCCATATGCGCACCGCCTGGAAGGTACGGGTCGCGGGATGTTTGTGCTTATCTTTTACCGGCATCGCCGCGGCGATGACTTCCGCCAGCTCTTTGGTGCGGGTCATCGGCTGAATGCGATTACGTTCGACGATCGCGCGGGCGATACGTTTGCCGAAACGCTCTTCGCCAAAGGTTTTAATCACCCAGGCGATATCGTCTTCTTCAGCCGTCTGCAGCCATTCGGCTGCGGACTGACCGCGCGTCGGATCCATGCGCATATCCAGCGGCCCGTCACGCATAAAGGAAAAGCCGCGTTCCGCATCGTCAAGCTGCGGGGAAGAGACGCCGAGATCGAGCAGAATGCCGTCGATCTTACCGGTAAGATTGCGCTCGCCGACGTACTCAGCGAGTTGTGAAAAGGGACCATGTACGATGGAAAAGCGGGGGTCATCGATGGTTTGCGCGACGGCAATAGCCTGCGGGTCGCGATCGATAGCCAGCAAGCGTCCTTCCGCACCCAGCCGGGAGAGGATCAGGCGCGAGTGACCGCCGCGGCCAAAAGTACCATCAATATAGATACCGTCTGGACGAATATTGAGGCCGTTGACGGCTTCATCCAGAAGTACCGTAGTATGTTTATAATTTTCCATCATTTTTATAAGGACAAATCCTGCAGGCGCTCCGACAGTTCACCGGTCGCGGACTGCTCAGCGTCGATATCTTCCTTGACCCGTTGATACCAGGTCGTTTCATCCCACAGTTCAAATTTATTAAACTGCCCGACCAGCATCACTTCTTTTGTCAGCCCGGCATGCTGCCGTAACACCGGCGCAATCAGCAAGCGGCCGGCATTATCCATCTGACATTCGCTGGCATGACCCAAAAGCAAACGCTGTACGCGCCGCTCAACGGGATTCATGCTCGATAAACGCGACAATTTCTGCTCGATGACTTCCCATTCAGGCAATGGATAAAGCAGCAGGCACGGGTGATGAATGTCAATGGTGCATACCAATTGACCGGCAGCGTCCTCGATCAGCCCTTCGCGATAGCGCGTTGGCACGGCCAGGCGGCCTTTGCTGTCGAGATTGACTAACGTTGCTCCACGGAACATGCCAGCCTCACCCCTTTTCGCCACTTTACCCCACAAATTCCCACCAGAAGGAGTTTACGGAGCGGAGGAAAAGCTTGTCAAGCCAGCACGGATGCCAACGGAGCTCAAAAACCCATTATTTACAGCCGACATTAGCCCTGATGAAAAAATCATCAACAGGCGAGGCAAATTAACGTTATGAATACGTGTAAGAAAATAACCAACAAACTCGTAACAGTTATAAACAACAGAATATCTTCGGCGGGAAAATATAAAGTGTCAGTTTGCGACGCGAGCGGCATTTTAGGCCATTATGCCGGCCGTTAACAGTACCTGTTGCTGGCAGAGGGACTGGCCAGGCGCGGGATATGACGGGGAAGAAAGCGTGGCGCGTACAAAATGAGTGTTAATTCAGCAATTAACCTGATGAATGTAACAAAATAATACAATTAAAGTCCGCGCAGTCATTTTTTGTACCCCATTTGGAGTCACAAAACGATGGTCAGTGAATAAAATAAAATAACGCGTAAAGAAGTTTAGGGATTTGTCTGAAATATATTCAGTTTTGCATTTTGCACGTCAATTGCCTGATTTATCGCCAGCGGCCTGCTTACGGTCAGGCCTGCCAGGTTTATACCTGGGCGCTGGCGATATGGCGCCCTTAGCGGCGATTCAGGCTACCGCGACGATAGAGATTACGGCGAATACGGCTAAGACCCGGCTTCGGCTTGCGAGGTTCGTCGAGGCTGGCGAGGACGATCTCCAGCACCCGCTCAGCGACATCGCGATGACGCTGGGCCACGGCCAGTACCGGACACTGCAGAAAATCGAGCAGCTCATTATCACCGAAGGTGGCGATCGCCAGCTCGGAGGGCAGTTTACCCTCGCGACGCAAGGTCACATCCATTACGCCCTGCAGCAGCGGGAAAGAGGTGGTAAACAGCGCCTGTGGCATCGGATGGGTTTCAAGCCATTTCTCAAACAGCTGGGCCGCCGCTTCGCGCTCATAGCTGTTGGCATAGAGATAATGCACCTCACGTGGATCGTCCTGCCAGGCTTTACGGAAGCCCTGTTCGCGCAGGAAGCTCACCGACAGCTCCGGCAGCGCGCCGAGATAGAGCACCGTTTCGCCAGGAAACGTCCGCAGCTCAGCTGCGAGCATCTCGGCGTCATCCTGGTCAGCGCCAACCACGCTGGTGAAGTGCTCGCGATCGAGGGCGCGGTCGAGGGCGACAATCGGAAACGGGTCGTTAGCCCAGCGCTGATAAAAAGGGTGCTCCGGCGGCAGCGAAGTAGAGACAATGATAGCGTCCACCTGGCGCTGCAGCAGATGCTCGATACAGCGCATCTCGTTATCGGGCTGATCCTCCGAGCAGGCAATCAGCAGCTGATAGCCGCGCTGACGCGCCTGACGTTCGAGATAATTTGCAATCCGGGTATAGCTGGTGTTTTCCAGATCCGGGATCACCAGACCGATAGAGCGTGTGCGTCCTGCACGCAGGCCAGCAGCGACCGCATTTGGGTGATAGTTGTGCTCTCGCACCACAGCCATCACTTTTTCGACCGTTTTATCGCTTACGCGGTACTGCTTCGCTTTGCCATTAATCACATAGCTCGCGGTGGTTCTTGAAACACCGGCCAGCCGGGCGATTTCATCCAGTTTCACAATTGCCCCTTGGGTAAGAAGTGCCAAACATAACCATTATTCAGGTATGGAATCCTTTTTATAACATCTAAGCGCAGAATAGTTAGCGCAGCAACCGCTTTCGCTTACAGTTCCTACTGATTTCGCAAAAAAAAAGCCCGACAGTCTCTGCCGGGCTATTTTTACAGCAGTTCCCGATCCTTAGCGCATGATTTTATCACCGCGAGACAGGCCGACCACGCCGGAGCGAGCCACTTCCACAATCCGAGCGACATCGCGCAGCGAGGCCAGAAATGCATCCAGCTTATCGCTGGTGCCGGCGAGCTGGACGGTATAGATAGAAGGCGTCACGTCGATAATCTGTCCGCGGAAGATTTCGGTGTTGCGCTTCACTTCTTCACGGCCATAGCCGCTGGCCTGAACCTTCACCAGCATAATTTCGCGTTCAACATGAGCCCCCTGCCCCAGCTCGCTGACCCGCAGGACATCCACCAGCTTGTGCAGTTGCTTTTCAATCTGCTCAATCGCTTTTTCATCGCCCACGGTCTGAATGGTCATTCTGGAGAGAGTGGGATCGTCCGTCGGCGCGACAGTCAGGCTTTCTATATTATAGCCACGCTGGGAAAAGAGGCCGATAACGCGGGACAATGCGCCCGATTCGTTTTCCAGTAATACCGATAATATCCGGCGCATAATCAGGTCCTCTCCGTTTTGCTCAACCACATTTCATCCATGCCGCCGCCGCGGATCTGCATGGGGTACACATGCTCACTGCCGTCGACGGTCACATCGACAAACACCAGCCGACGCTGGCGCACCTGCTCCAGAGCTTCAGCAAGCTTCGTCTCCAGCTCCTGCGGCTCGCTGATGCGGATCCCGACGTGGCCATAGGCTTCCGCCAGACGGACAAAGTCCGGTAGCGATTCCATATAGGACTGCGAGTGACGCCCGGAATAGAGCATATCCTGCCACTGCTTCACCATCCCGAGATAGCGGTTGTTGAGGTTAAGCACCAGGACCGGCAGCTCATACTGCAGCGCAGTGGAGAGTTCCTGAATGTTCATCTGGATACTGCCGTCACCGGTCACGCAGACCACCATTTCGTCCGGCAGAGCCATTTTGACCCCCAGCGCAGCCGGTAGGCCAAAGCCCATGGTGCCGAGACCACCGGAGTTAATCCAGCGCCGCGGTTTATCGAAGGGGTAATACAGGGCGGCGAACATCTGATGCTGACCCACATCGGAAGTGACGTAGGCATCGCCCTGGGTCAGCCGCCAGATAGTTTCAATTACCGCCTGCGGTTTGATTTTATCGCTCTGGTCGTCGTAGCGCAGACAATGACGGGCACGCCACTGCTCGATCTGTTGCCACCAGTCGCGAATGTCGTCCAGCGGCTGCTGCGCTTCCTCCTGCTCCAGCAGCTCCAGCATCTGCTCCAGCACCAGCCGGGCATCGCCGACGATCGGCACATCTGCCGGCACGGTTTTCGAGATTGAAGTCGGATCGATATCAATATGCAGTACCGTCGCGTTCGGACAATACTTGGCCAGGTTATTGGTGGTCCGGTCGTCAAAGCGAACGCCGACGGCAAAAATCACGTCCGAGTGGTGCATGGTCATGTTGGCTTCATAGGTGCCGTGCATCCCCAGCATCCCCAGCGCCTGCGAGTGTGTCGCCGGGAAAGCGCCAAGTCCCATCAAGGATGAGGCCACCGGCAGCTTCAGTTTTTCCACCAGCTCGCGCAGCTGAGGTTCGCAATGCGCATTGATCGCCCCGCCGCCGACGTAGACGACCGGCTTACTTGCGGCCACCAGGGTCTGCAGGGCGCGTTTAATCTGCCCTTTATGGCCACTGGTGGTTGGGTTATACGAGCGCATGCTCACTGCGTCCGGCCAGACGTAAGGCAGCTTCTTCGCCGGATTGAGAATATCCTTCGGCAGATCGACCACTACCGGACCGGGGCGACCGCTGGCCGCCAGCCAGAAGGCTTTCTTCAGCACGCCGGGAATATCTTCGGTCTGCTTCACCAGGAAACTGTGCTTCACCACCGGACGGGAAATCCCCACCATGTCGCACTCCTGGAAGGCATCGTAGCCGATAAGCGAGGTGGCTACCTGCCCCGAGAGGATCACCAACGGAATAGAGTCCATATAGGCTGTCGCAATGCCAGTGATGGCGTTCGTCGCCCCAGGCCCAGAGGTCACCAGCACCACGCCGACCTCCCCGGTCGCCCGCGCCAGGCCATCCGCCATATGCACCGCCGCCTGCTCGTGACGAACCAGCACATGATCGATACCGCCAAGGGTATGTAACGCATCATAGATATCGAGGACTGCGCCTCCGGGATAGCCGAATACTTGCTTGACGCCCTGATCGACAAGCGATTGGACGACCATCTCGGCTCCTGACAACATCTCCATGGTTTGCCTCCAGGCTTATTGTTTTACGACAGCGGAACTCAATTTCCGCGCGCTCGCACGATGCGAAGGAGTGGTCCTCCGCATTGAGGTGAATGTACTGCATGCCACTACCATAACTGCTCGCCAGCAGGCAGGCAATTCGCCGCAGCTGAGGCCTTATTTCTTGAATAAGAAGAAAAGAAAGCGGTGAGGGGAAAATATGGTGAATTGCTTCAGAGATAAGAAAAGAGAATGGTAAATACTCGGCGAAAAAGGGTGATAACAGGAATAGATCCATTTTTCACGAACACAACGAACCCCTCGCGCAAGGTAAACAGAATAAAATTCTGCTTTATTTGATTTATGTCATATAAAAAAAGGAGCCGAAGCTCCTTTGCTATCTATCGTCGTTGGGTCAGCGCTTGCAAATGTCCACCAACAGCTCTTCCATCCACTGGTGGCCTTTATCACGACCAGCGGCTTCGTGCCAGGAGAGATAGCAGGTCCGACTGTTGACCTTCAACGGCAAAGGTAATATTTGCAGGGCAAGCTTGTCAGCAAATTCATCTGCCAGCCAGCGCGGGGCAATGGCCACCATCTGGGTTTGCGATACTACGTTTAATACGCTGACCATCGCATTACCCTGATAGGCGATACGCGCTTGTTTATCGGCCGTGTCATACCACGGCAAACTAAATGAGGCATACCGGTCGAGAGCAACGGCGGCATGCTCCTCGCGATAAATATCCGCCTCCATCATCGGCCCGGAAATACGCGGATGGTTGCGACTGGCGACCAGGACCATTTCGTCTTTAAATAACGGAACGCAGGCAAACTCAGGGCGACGGAACTCTTCATAACCGATTACGAATTCTGTTTCCTGATAACGTAGCTGATGTTCCGTATTTTGATTCAGCGCAGACTTAAAGACTAAATGAATATTGGGTGCTATCTCTGCAACTTTATTAAAAATAACCGACGTCAGGATGTTATCCAGCGGGCTGCAGACGCACAGATGGAACACGCGCTCACTGCTCAGCGGTTCAAAACCGGAGCCTGGCAATTCGTTTTGGACCAGCTGCAGCGCCTGGCGTACCGAGCCAAACAGCTGATAGGCGCGCGCCGTCGGCTGAATACCGCGGCCATAGCGCACAAAAAGCTCGTCATTAAACATCACTTTCAGTCGTGAAACCGCATTGCTCACCGCGGGTTGTGACATGCCGAGCGTATGGGCGGCACGAGTAATATTCTGCTCTTGCATAACCGCATCAAAAACGGTAAGCAGATTGAGATCAACCATCCGTAGTTGAGGTTTAACGACTTCCTGTCCGGGGGCTGATTTATATTCTGGAGTTTCAATTAACATATCTAATTCCGCCGTCACGATGAATTCCCTTCACTAAACCGCTATAATTAGCGCCGAAAATATCATTTACCATGCAAATGACATTTACAAAATAGCAAAAGAAATTTTTAGGAATATATCAAGGCTATGAGTGGCAGTGAAGAAACGGTCTTGATCAAAAAATTGAGCCGCTCAAACCATACTGATTACTTAATGATGATAAGTGTAACCATAATCCATAAAAATAAAAACAGCACCACGAGTTAACTGTAACTTAAGCAATAATAAAGTATTTTATTTTTCCCTCCATAAAATTAACAAACCCTTATCATTGAAAAATAATCCGCTAGCGTTCGAATACATTCACAGGAAAAATAAATTTAATATTTTCATCCAGATACCGTTTTTTGTCCCTTCATTGGCGACACCTCTTCGACGATGCCTTGAATGCAAAGCACTTTTTCAAATGAAACAAATGGGGATAAACCGCCTTCGGTCCAAAATAGGATCTTCGGCAAAATGGGGCTTACATCAGCACATTTTGCTAATTCATTTAGTCAGCCCAAAACGCTTTTTCCATGCCAGGGGTTGACTTTAAAACAGCTATCCAGTAACTCTAAAAGCATAACGATTTCATCTGGAGTTTGACGCAATGATTCGCACCGCTCGTATCACCAGCCTACTACTACTAAACGCATGCCATTTGCGCGGTAGGCTGTTGGGCGACGTTCAGCGTTAAGTCATCTTCCAGCAAGACTATAAAACCCGCGCCTTGGCGCGGGTTTTTTTATGCTCGTCAACAAGGCGCCAGGACACAGACTAAGGATCCAAACCATGAGCCAGCAAGTCATTATTTTCGATACGACCTTACGTGATGGCGAACAAGCGTTACAGGCAAGCCTGAGTGTCAAAGAGAAGCTGCAGATCGCACTGGCCCTTGAGCGAATGGGGGTCGACGTAATGGAAGTCGGTTTCCCGGTATCCTCGCCGGGCGATTTTGAATCGGTGCAAACCATCGCGCGCACCATTAAAAACAGCCGCGTGTGCGCCCTGGCGCGCTGCGTTGAGAAAGATATCGACGTGGCGGCGGAATCGTTAAAAGTGGCCGAGGCTTTCCGTATTCATACCTTTATTGCCACCTCGCCGATGCATATCGCCACCAAACTGCGCAGTACGCTGGATGAGGTTATTGAGCGCGCGATCTATATGGTGAAGCGGGCACGCAACTACACTGACGACGTTGAGTTCTCCTGTGAAGACGCCGGCCGTACGCCGATTGCCGATCTGGCTCGCGTCGTGGAAGCGGCGATCAACGCCGGCGCCACCACCATTAATATCCCGGATACCGTCGGCTATACCATGCCGTTCGAATATGCCAACATCATCAGCGGCCTGTATGATCGCGTGCCGAATATCGACAAAGCAATTATTTCCGTCCACACCCATGATGATCTGGGCATCGCTGTCGGTAACGCCCTCGCCGCGGTCCACGCCGGTGCGCGCCAGGTAGAAGGTGCGATGAACGGTATCGGCGAACGCGCCGGCAACTGCGCGCTGGAAGAAGTGATCATGGCGATCAAAGTGCGCAAAGACATCATGAACGTGCACACCAACATTAATCATCATGAAATCTGGCGCACCAGCCAGACCGTCAGCCAGATCTGCAATATGCCGATCCCGGCGAACAAGGCCATCGTCGGCACCGGCGCCTTCGCCCACTCCTCCGGCATTCACCAGGACGGCGTGCTGAAGAACCGCGAAAACTACGAGATCATGACCCCGGAATCTATCGGCCTGAACCAGGTGCAACTGAACCTGACTTCCCGCTCCGGCCGCGCGGCGGTGAAACACCGGATGGAAGAGATGGGCTACCAGGAGAGCGATTACAACCTGGATCATCTGTACGACGCATTCCTGAAGCTGGCGGACAAAAAAGGCCAGGTCTTCGATTACGATCTGGAAGCGCTGGCCTTTATCAACAAGCAGCAGGAAGAGCCAGAGCATTTCCGCCTGGATTACTTCAACGTCCAATCCGGATCCAGCGATATCGCCACCGCCTCGATCAAACTGGTCTGCGGGGATGAGATCAAAACCGAAGCCGCCAACGGCAACGGTCCGGTCGATGCTATCTACCAGGCGATTAACCGCGTCACCGACTACAACATTGAATTAGTGAAGTATGGCTTAAGCGCGAAAGGCCACGGCAAAGACGCCCTGGGCCAGGTGGATATCGTCGTTGACTACAATGGCCGCCGCTTCCATGGCGTTGGTCTGGCAACGGATATCGTAGAGTCGTCAGCCAAAGCGATGGTTCACGTGCTGAACAACATCTGGCGCGCCGCCGAAGTCGAAAAAGAATTGCAACGCAAAGCTCAGAATAAAGAGAACAATAAGGAAACCGTGTAATGTCGAAGAATTACCATATTGCCGTTTTGCCGGGTGATGGCATTGGCCCGGAAGTGATGAACCAGGCGATGAAAGTACTGGAAGCCGTGCGCCAACGTTTTGCCATGCACATTACCACCAGCCAGTATGACGTTGGCGGGGCGGCCATCGACCGTCAGGGAACTCCCCTGCCGCAGGCGACCGTCGCCGGATGCGAGCAGGCGGATGCGATCCTGTTCGGCTCCGTCGGCGGTCCGAAATGGGAGCACCTGCCGCCGGCGGAACAACCAGAGCGTGGCGCGCTGCTGCCGCTGCGTAAACACTTTAAACTGTTCAGCAACCTGCGCCCGGCCAAACTGTATCAGGGGCTGGAAGAGTTCTGCCCGCTGCGCGCCGACATCGCTGCTAACGGCTTCGACATTCTCTGCGTACGCGAACTGACCGGCGGCATCTACTTCGGCCAGCCGAAAGGCCGCGAAGGCAGCGGTCAGCATGAGAAAGCCTTTGATACCGAGGTGTATCACCGCTTTGAGATCGAGCGTATCGCGCGCATCGCTTTTGAATCCGCCCGCAAGCGTCGTCACAAAGTGACTTCCATCGATAAGGCCAACGTTCTGCAGTCCTCCATCCTGTGGCGCGAAATCGTCAGCGAGATCGGCAAGGAGTATCCGGACGTTGAGCTGGCGCATATGTATATCGATAACGCCACCATGCAGCTGATTAAAGATCCGTCCCAGTTCGACGTGCTGCTGTGCTCCAACCTGTTTGGCGACATCCTCTCCGACGAGTGCGCGATGATCACCGGCTCGATGGGTATGCTGCCGTCCGCCAGCCTCAATGAACAAGGTTTTGGCCTGTACGAGCCGGCGGGCGGTTCCGCACCGGATATCGCCGGCAAAAATATCGCCAACCCGATCGCGCAGATCCTCTCCCTGGCTCTGCTGCTGCGCTACAGCCTCGACGCTGACGAAGCGGCGACCGCCATTGAAAACGCGATCAACCGCGCCTTAGAAGAAGGGGTTCGAACCGGCGACTTAGCGCGCGGCACGGCGGCGGTCAGCACTGATGAAATGGGCGATATTATTGCCCGCTATGTCGCAGAAGGGGTGTAATCATGGCGAAGACGTTATACGAAAAATTATTTGATGCGCACGTAGTGTATGAGGCGCAGAACGAAACCCCGCTGCTGTATATCGACCGCCATCTGGTGCACGAAGTCACCTCTCCGCAGGCGTTTGACGGCCTGCGCGCCCATGGCCGCCAGGTGCGCCAGCCGGGTAAAACCTTCGCTACCATGGATCATAACGTCTCGACGCAGACCAAAGACATTAACGCGTCCGGTGAGATGGCCCGCATTCAGATGCAGGAGCTGATTAAGAACTGTAAAGAGTTCGGCGTTGAACTGTACGACCTGAACCACCCGTATCAGGGCATCGTCCACGTCATGGGCCCGGAACAAGGGGTTACCCTGCCGGGGATGACGATCGTGTGCGGTGACTCCCATACCGCCACCCACGGCGCGTTCGGTGCGCTGGCGTTCGGTATCGGCACCTCCGAAGTGGAGCATGTGCTGGCGACCCAGACCCTGAAACAGGGCCGCGCGAAGACCATGAAAATCGAAGTCCAGGGCAAAGCGGCGCCGGGCATTACCGCCAAAGATATCGTGCTGGCCATCATTGGTAAAACCGGTAGCGCCGGCGGCACCGGCCATGTGGTTGAGTTCTGCGGCGAAGCGATCCGCGATCTGAGCATGGAAGGGCGTATGACCCTGTGCAACATGGCGATCGAGATGGGCGCCAAAGCGGGCCTGGTCGCGCCGGACGAAACCACCTTCAATTACGTACGCGGCCGTCTGCATGCGCCGAAAGGCAAAGATTTTGACGATGCCGTAGCGTACTGGAAAACCCTGAAAACCGACGACGGCGCGACGTTTGATACCGTGGTGACGCTGCAGGCGGCGGAAATTGCCCCGCAGGTGACCTGGGGCACCAACCCGGGCCAGGTGATCTCGGTGACGGATAACATCCCCGATCCAGCGTCGTTCAGCGATCCGGTGGAACGCGCCAGCGCCGAAAAAGCGCTGGCCTATATGGGGCTGAAATCCGGGATCCCGCTGACGGAAGTCGCTATCGATAAAGTGTTTATCGGCTCCTGCACCAACTCGCGCATCGAAGATTTACGCGCCGCGGCGGAAATCGCTAAAGGGCGTAAAGTGGCGCCGGGCGTCCAGGCGCTGGTGGTGCCGGGTTCTGGTCCGGTGAAAGCGCAGGCGGAAGCGGAAGGTCTGGATAAGATCTTTATCGAAGCCGGCTTTGAGTGGCGCTTACCTGGTTGCTCTATGTGTCTGGCAATGAATAATGACCGCCTGAATCCGGGCGAACGCTGTGCCTCAACCAGCAACCGTAACTTTGAAGGCCGTCAGGGCCGCGGCGGACGCACGCACCTGGTGAGCCCGGCAATGGCCGCGGCGGCAGCCGTTACCGGCCATTTCGCCGATATCCGTAATCTGAAGTAAGGAGACCATCATGGCAGAGAAATTTACCCAACATACCGGCCTGGTGGTTCCGCTGGATGCTGCAAACGTCGATACCGACGCGATCATCCCTAAGCAATTTTTGCAGAAGGTCACCCGCACCGGCTTTGGCGCGCACCTGTTTAACGACTGGCGCTTTCTCGACGATAAAGGTCAACAGCCGAACCCGGAGTTCGTGCTGAATTTTCCTGAGTACCAGGGGGCATCGATACTGCTGGCGCGGGAAAACTTCGGCTGCGGCTCCTCGCGCGAGCACGCGCCGTGGGCGCTGACCGATTACGGCTTTAAGGTCGTTATCGCCCCGAGCTTTGCCGATATCTTTTACGGCAACAGCTTCAATAACCAGCTGCTGCCGGTGACCCTGAGCGACGAGCAGGTCGACGAGCTGTTCAAGCTGGTGCAGGCCAACCCGGGCATTACGTTTGAAGTGGATCTGGAAGCGCAGGTAGTTAAAGCCGGGGATAAAACCTACAGCTTTAAGATCGACGATTTCCGCCGCCACTGCATGCTCAACGGCCTGGATAGCATCGGCCTGACGCTGCAGCATGAAGCGGCGATCTCCGACTATGAACGCAAGCTGCCGGCGTTTATGAATTAACCTTTGGGCCCGGTCATTTGATCGGGCTTTTTATTTTATTGCGGAGAAAATTGCGATCTCACGCACAAAAACCAATTTTAATTTGCTGATTGTCAGACCTTACCGCCACCCTGCCCTACCGCCTAAAGAAGAATTATTCCGCTTTCCTCCCCTTCTCCAGCACTGTTTATGTATTTTCCCTGCACTGCAAGTAAAAATAAGGCACGAGTGTTTAATATAAAAATATAAGAATGTGAAGAAAGCGTTAATCTCATAGAGAACCCCTATGGCTATGCACAAAAAAAAGCATTATTTTTCGATTTTTCCCCTCGTTATCTTTTGCCACAGAGAAATATTAACTAAGGACACGCCTGGGCCCCGCATATCGGCCTCCCGGCCTCCTGTGGAGAGAAGAGATGAGCCACTATCCGCACCTTTTCAGTCCGTTGACCATCAACGGTATGACGTTAAAAAACCGCATTATTATGCCCCCTATGGGCACCAATATGGCCACGCTCAATGGCGAGGTGTCGCAGGAACAGCTGGAATACTACGAACTGCGGGCCAAAGGCGGCACCGGGCTTATCACCATCGAAAATATTTGTATTGATTTCCCCTTCGCCTCCAACGGCACCACCCAACTGCGCATCGATAACGATCAATATATTCCACGGCTGTTTAAATTAACCGAGACCCTGCATAAACATGGCGCCTGCGTATCCATTCAGTTAAATCATGCCGGCGCTTCCGCTTATGCCTACCGACTGGAAGGCCAGACGCCGCTCTCCTCTTCTACAACACCGTCGAAGAAGCACGGTAATATTCCGCGTCCGATGACCCATGAGGAAATATATCATGCGGTAGAAAAATTTGGTGACGCCGCGGAGCGCGTTCGGCGCGCAGGTTTTGACTGCGTCGAAATTCATGCCGGTCACTCCTATTTAATTAGCCAGTTTTTATCGCCGCTGTTTAATAAGCGCACTGATGAATTTGGCGGCAGCGTCGAAAATCGCACCCGGATATTGAGTCTGATTGTCGATAAAGTGCGCGCCTGCGTGGGGCCGCGTTTTCCGGTCAGCCTGCGCATCAGCGCCGACGACTTCCTCAAGGGCGGCAATACCCTCGAAGATTCCCTGCGTATTCTTGAGCTCTGCCAGGAGAAGGTCGATATCATCAACGTCTCTGCGGCGCAGAACGATAACCTGAATCTGCAAATCGATCAGATGTCGCTGGAGGATGGCTGGAAGCGCTATCTCTCCCGCGCGGTGCGCGATAAATTCCATAAACCCACCGTCATCGCCGGCAATATTCGCACTCCGCAGGTAGCCGAAGATATCCTCGCCAGCGGCGATGCCGATCTTATCGCCATTGGCCGCGGTCTGATTGCCGAGCCGGAGTGGGTGCAGAAAGTGCAAGGCGGAAAAGAGCGTCTGATGCGCAAATGTATCTCCTGCAACATCGGCTGCGCCGACCATCGCATCGCCCGCTCGCGCCCGCTGCGCTGTTCGATTAACCCGGATATTATTCACGGTGACGCCTATAAAATGCGGCGCGTGAATCGCGACACTAACGTGGTGGTCATCGGCGCCGGCACCGCCGGGATGGAAGCCGCCTGCACCGCGGCGGAAGTTGGTTGCCATACCTGGCTGCTGGAAGCGAAAAACCACGTCGGCGGCCTCGCCAGCGAAATCTCCCGCCTGCCGGAGAAAAAACGCATCGCTGATTTCCCGCAGTTTATGAAAAATCGTATCGCCTCGCTGGACAACCTGATGCTGCAGATCGGCAAGCGGGCCGACGTGGCTTCAGTTTCCGCCCTGCGTCCGCATCTGATCGTCAACGCCACCGGCTCAACGCCGCTGCTGCCGCCCATTGAAGGCTTGCGGGAAAACATTGACGTCGAGAACGGCAAGATCTTTTCCATTACCGGCATGATCGACAATCTGGCGAAATTTACCGATATCAAGGGCAAACGCATCGCCGTAGTCGGCGCCGGCGCCGTTGGCCTTGACGTTATCGAATACTTTACCGCTCGCGGCGCACAGGCGGTGCTAATCGAGATGCAGGACGCCGCCGGCCGCGATCTCGACATCATAACCAAAAATGCCATGTTGACCATGCTCGACGAGCACCAGGTCGAACAGCACATGAATACCCAACTGATGGCGGTCGCTGCCGACCATTTCCAGGTGAAAAATACACAGCAAACCTTCGATATTCCCTTCGACTACGGCTTTGTCTGTCTGGGGATGCGCGCCAACCGGATGGGTCTCGACGAGATCGAGCGCTGGGCCAATGCCAATAACGTCAAAATCATGAACATCGGCGACAGCGTGATGGCGCGACGCATTATCGATGGCGTCCGCGAAGGCCGCAACGTACTGGATGCACTGGAAGACATGGGTGCGCTGGGCAGCCGCGAAGCACAACGAATTCCCTTTCTAACTTATTGAGGATTTTTGTCATGGCAGAACGTATTACTGGACACACTGAGCTGATTGGCCTGATCGCCACCCCGATTCGTCACAGCATGTCGCCCACCATGCACAACGAGGCTTTCGCCCATCTCGGGCTGGACTACGTCTATCTCGCTTTTGAAGTTGGTAACCAGGAGCTAAAAGACGTGGTGCAGGGCTTCCGGGCGATGAAGCTGCGCGGCTTTAACGTCTCTATGCCGAACAAAACCGAAATTTGCCAGTATCTCGATAAACTGTCGCCGGCGGCACAGCTGGTCGGGGCGGTCAATACCGTGGTCAACGACGACGGCGTACTGACCGGACATATCACCGATGGCACCGGCTACATGCGCGCCCTTAGCGAAGCCGGTATCGATATCATCGGCAAGAAGATGACCGTACTCGGCGCCGGCGGCGCGGCAACGGCGCTCTGCGTCCAGGCAGCACTGGATGGCGTGAAGGCGATCTCCATCTTTAACCGTCGCGATAAATTCTTCGCCAACGCAGAAGAAACCGTGGCCAAGATCCGCCACAACACCGACTGCGAGATCCATCTGTTCGATCTCGACGATCATGACAAACTGCGCGCCGAAATTGACAGCAGCGTGATCCTGACCAATGCCACCGGGGTCGGCATGAAGCCGTTCGAAGGCCAGATGCTGCTACCTGACGAAAGCTTCCTGCGTCCGGACCTGATCGTCTCCGACGTCGTCTACAACCCGCGCAAAACCCACCTGCTGGAAGTGGCCGAGAAAAAAGGCTGCCGCACGCTGAACGGCCTGGGAATGATGCTGTGGCAAGGCGCGCGCGCGTTCGAAATCTGGACGGGCAAACAGATGCCGGTTGATTACATCAAGAGCATTCTGTTCTAAGAGGCGAATGATGAAAAATAAATACATCCCTACTGCGGCAGGGCTGTATCTCAACTACCTGATCCACGGTATGGGGGTGCTGTTAATCACCCTCAACATGGCCCATCTTCAGGAACAGTGGGGAACAGACAAAGCCGGCGTATCGATCGTTATATCTTCGTTAGGTATTGGTAAGTTAGCGACCATCGTGACCGGATTTCTCTCGGATCGCTTCGGTCGCAAGCCCTTTATCTATCTTGGGATCCTTAGCTACCTGATCTTTTTCGTCGGCATCCTGCTGACCAAAAATATCTATCTGGCTTACGTGTTCGGCATTATGGCGGGCCTGGCGAACAGCTTCCTCGACTCCGGTACCTATCCGGCGCTGATGGAATCTTTCCCGCACTCTGCCAGCCGGGCCAACGTGCTGATCAAAGCCTTCGTCTCTGCAGGGCAGTTCCTGTTGCCGTTCATTATCAGCTTCCTGATATGGGCAAATCTGTGGTTCGGCTGGTCGTTCGTGATTGCGGCAGCACTCTTTGTACTGAGCGGGATTTATCTGCTTAAAATGCCGTTCCCTGACAGCCAGGCAGCGAAAAAAGAGGAAGCCCCTACGGCACAGGCGGAAACAGCCGTCCGGCCACAGGCTAATAAGATGGATATGGTGATCTTCACCCTGTACGGTTATATCGGCATGGCGACCTTCTATCTGGTCAGCCAATGGCTGGCGCAGTACGGCCAGTTCGTCGTCGGCCTGCCCTATGCCTCGGCGATTAAACTGCTTAGCATCTATACCGTCGGCTCGCTGGTCTGCGTCTTTGTAACTGCCGCCTTCGTCAAAGAGGTGTTTAGCTCGGCCATTGCGATGATTATTTATACTGGCCTGTCGATGATTTCGCTGCTGCTGGTGTGCCTGTTCCCGACGCCGATAATGGTGACCGGCTTTGCTTTTGTCATCGGCTTTGCCGCCGCTGGCGGAGTGCTGCAGCTGGGTGCGACAATCATGGCGATGAGCTTCCCGAACGGAAAAGGCAAAGCAACCGGCATCTTCTACACTGCCGGCAGTATCGCCAGCTTCACGATCCCGTTGATCACCGCAAAGCTTTCGCAGATCAGTATTGCCAGCATTATGTGGTTTGATTTTCTGATCGCCGTTATCGGCTTTGTGATCGCCCTGTACATCGGCTATCGTCAACTGCAGGCTCGGGCGGCGCAAAAAGTGTCACGCACCGCAGTCACCGCCTGAAGTACAACGCGAAAAATAATGGATACCTACATGACAAATGCAGTAACCGTAAAGAACATCACCTTTCAGGAAGGGGAAACCCTCATTTGTGTACCGCTGATCGGTAAAACCCTGGATGAGATACTGGGTAACGCCCACGGCCTGGTCGATGCCGGCGCTGATATTATCGAATGGCGCGTTGACCACTTTGCCCAGGTCAGAGAGATGGCCCAGGTGATGGCCGCGCTGGCGGAAATCCATGGCGCGCTGAAAGCGCTTCCGCTGCTGTTTACCTTCCGCAGTAAGAAAGAAGGTGGCGAAACCGAGCTCAGCGACGAAGCCTATTTTGCGCTCAACCGCGAGGCCGCACGCAGTGGACTGGTTGATGTTATCGATATCGAACTGTTCAATGATGAAGCGCAGATCCGCGCGCTGGTTGACGATGCGCATGCCGCGGGCGTCAAGGTGATCATGAGTAATCATGATTTCCATAAGACCCCCGCTCAGGAAGATATTATCTATCGCCTGCGCCGCATGCAGGATCTGGGGGCCGATCTGCCGAAGATCGCGGTGATGCCGCAGTCGCCGCAGGACGTACTCACCTTGCTCGCCGCCACGCTGACCATGAAAGAGAAGTATGCGACGCGTCCGCTGATCACCATGTCGATGGGCAAATCCGGTGGCGTTAGCCGGGTCACCGGGCGCTTGTTCGGTTCGGCGATGACCTTCGGTACCGTTGGTCAGGCCTCCGCGCCGGGGCAGATCGCCATCGCTAAGCTGCGTGAAGTGATGGATATTCTCTCCTGATATCCGGATGGCCCGGAGGTCACATCCGGGCCATCCGTTAACAGATCTTCTGGCTGTCGTGGATAACCACATTTTTAAATGACTCCAGCGCCGGAGAGAGCCCCTTGTCTTTCATGGTCGCCAGATAGATATAGCGGGGGGGGATGGTGTTTTTAATCTTCAGGATATGGACATTGTAATAGGAGAGCGCGGTGATGCGCGGCATAATCGCGATCCCGTAGTCAATACTCACCAGCCCGGCCATCGCCGTATCCTCATCCACATAGCAGGCGATCTCCGGCACCAGCTTTTGCTGCATAAATACATTATCGATAAACGGACGTAAGCCGCTATTTTCTGAAAAATAGATATACGGATAATGAATCGTCTCCACCAGATCGACTTCATGTTCATATAGCCGGGCCAGCGGATGATCCTTTGCCGTGACCACCACCAGTTCCTGCTGGATCACCGGAATAAAATCGATATCGGGTTCATCGGCAATATAAGAGCAGATCGCCAGATCGACTTTTCCGGCCTTCAGCTCCTGCAACAGCGTCAGCGATGTCCCTTGAGTAAAAGAAAAAGTCACATTGTGACATTCAGGTGAAAGAGAATATTTATTAATTAACTGTGGAACAACATACTCCCCCATCGTGTAAATAAAGGCGATGCGAATATTCTCTTTATTCTCAGCGCCATTTTTTTGCAATATCATGCGTCCGTTCTCCAGCGAGGCCAGCGCATCTTCAACATACGGCAAAAAACGCTTGCCGTTTTGGGTAATTTTTACGTTCCGCCCCTGTCTGGCGAATAGCGCGACCCCTAACTCCTTCTCCAGCTCCGATATCGCGTGGCTTAGCGAGGGCTGGGTGATGCACAGACTGGAGGCGGCTTCGGTGTAATGCTCAGTTTCAGACAGACGTTTAAAATAATAAAGTTGCTTTAGGTTCATTATTTTTACCCGTATAATATAAGAATAAATGCACTGACGCTAATATACCATGCAAGCCACCAATAATGCGCATGAACGGGTAAATATCGGCGTTACATCAAATATTATTTGACGAAGGGCATGAATGTGCCACAAGGCATTGCCATTCATAGATACTACCTATAGCTCCTGGAGATATTTTTGCATATTAGAATATATGCAAAAATATTTTAAACTTTAAAGGAACTCGCTATGAGTATGTCAAACTCTCAGGAAGTCCTCACTTCCACATCGGGGGCGAAAAAAAGAAGCCGCGTACGGATAGTTATTCTGCTGCTACTTTCCGTCGGAACGATGATCAATTATCTCGACCGTACCATCCTGGGTATTGTAGCGCCACAGTTAAGCAAAGAAATCCATATCGATCCGGCGATGATGGGCATCATCTTCTCCGCCTTCGCCTGGACTTATGCGCTGGCGCAGATCCCCGGCGGGATGTTTTTAGACCGCTTTGGCAACAAAGTGACCTATGCCCTGTCAATTTTCTTCTGGTCGCTGTTTACCCTGCTGCAAAGTTTCACCCTCGGCCTAAAATCCCTGCTGCTTCTGCGCCTGGGACTCGGCGTCAGCGAAGCGCCCTGCTTTCCGGCCAACAGCCGCATCGTCAGCACCTGGTTCCCTCAGCATGAGCGCGCGCGGGCAACGGCAACGTATACAGTTGGTGAATATATAGGGCTGGCCGCTTTCTCGCCGCTGTTATTTTTAATTCTCGAACATCATGGCTGGAGAACGCTTTTTTTCCTCACCGGCGGATTAGGTATTTTATTTACTTTAGTGTGGTGGCGTTTTTATCATGAACCGCATGAATCGCGCACGGCTAATCAAGCGGAGCTGGAGTATATCGGCGCAAACAGCATTAACAATAAAATCCAGAACGTTCCATTTAACTGGCGTGACGCCAGACGCCTGCTGGGCTGTCGCCAGATCCTCGGCGCCAGCCTGGGTCAGTTCGCCGGCAACACCACACTGGTCTTTTTCCTGACGTGGTTTCCCAGCTACCTCGCCAACGAGCGCCATCTCCCATGGCTGCACGTCGGCTTCTTCGCCACCTGGCCCTTCCTTGCCGCCGCGATTGGCATCCTCTTCGGCGGCTGGATCTCCGACCGGTTGTTGAAGCGAACCGGCTCCGTCAACATCAGTCGAAAGTTACCAATAATTTCCGGTTTATTGCTGTCCAGCTGTATTATCGCGGCGAATTGGGTAAGCGCCAATAGCACCGTAATTATTATCATGTCGGTGGCTTTTTTTGGCCAGGGGATGGTCGGTCTGGGCTGGACCTTAATTTCGGATATTGCCCCGGAAAATATGGCAGGCCTCACCGGCGGCATATTTAATTTCTGTGCCAATATGGCCTCGATTATCGCACCACTGATAATTGGTGTGATTATTTCCGCCACGGGTAATTTCTTTTACGCGCTGATCTACGTCGGCCTGACGGCGCTGATTGGGGTGATTGCCTACATTTTTATCATCGGCGACATTAAGCGTATCGAACTCAAGTAGGCCTGGTCGCCCCGGCGATGCCGGGGCGAGTAGTCAGATATCCTTCACCTTGCTGGTCAAAAACAGCGTCACCAGCGAAATGGCCGCGATCGTCCAGTAGACGCTGGCGTGACCATAGCTCTGGGACAGCGCCCCCTGCATCACGCCGGCAAGGATCACGCCGGTGGAAATACTGTTGGTGAACAGGGTGGTCGCCGCTCCCGCCCGTCCCGGCATTAAATCCTGGAACCACAGCATGCCTATCCCGGCGATAATGCCGATAAAGATGGCATTGAACAGCTGCAGAGCCAGCAGCGCCGTGCGACCATGAAACAGGATCAGTCCGGCATAAAACAGCACGCCGGCGGCCACCGCCGCCACCATCATTTTACGTTTGCCAAAGCGCTTTACGTAGTAGCCGGCGAGGATCATCGCCGGTATCTCCAGCCCGGCGGCAGTGCCCATCAGGATCCCGGCCAGGCTGTCGGGAAGCCCGAGATCGCTGCTGATCCACAGCGGCATATCAATGATGTACATGGTGTTGCAGGTCCACATCAGGGTGGAGGCGATAAACAGCATACGCACGTTCTTGTCCTGCCAGCCGCCGGCCTGCGCTAGCGCCGCCGCCTCCTCCGAGGGCTGTTCCACACGCGGAACCGAAGGCAGTTTGATGGCAATCAGAGCGAGGCTAATGACAAAAATGCCCGCCGCAATGGAGAACATGGTGGTGAAGCCATAGTTGAGCGCCAGCATAAAGGCCAGCGGCGGGCCAATCACCCAAGCCAGCGACAGCTGGGCGCGCATGACCGAGCTGAACATCACCACTTCCCGCGCCGAGCTGTCGGCGTACTCCCGCGCCAGCGCGAAGAGCTGCGGCATGGCCGCGTTGGCAATGGATGCCAGCATCACGCCGCAGGTGATCAGCGTCAGATAGTGGCGGTTGAAGGCAAACAGCAGCGCATTACCCACCGCCATCAGACAGCAGAACATAATCAACCGCCGCCGGTCGCCGCGGCTATCGGAGCGCTTGGCCAGCCACAGGCTAACCAGGATCCCGGCGATGGCGTTTACGGTATAGAACAGGCCCACCCAGAACGGTTGCGCCCCCACTTCGCGGCTGAGAAACAAACTCAACGTCGGCGCCTGCAACGCGCCCGCCACGCCCATCATAAAAGCAACCAGCATAAAGGCGGCATAGACGCCGTTAAGCCGTCGTCCCATCGTCATCAACCACAGCATGGAATGTCCTTAACACACGCGAAGAAAACGAAAAAAGCCAGCAGAGGCTTTCTGCTGGCGGGTGATTCTATACTCTATGGATTTCATGCTGCAGGACAAAACGGTTAACCATTTTGCGCCGCGCTCGCGCTGGCCCTGAAAAGGTGAGTCCCGTAGAGGCGAATCACGCAGCCCGAACATACGGCCCAGGAAGCATCGACAGCGCACCTGCAGTTTGAAAAACGACGAGTATAACACCAATACTCAGTCACACATGATGTCTGCAAGTCAATGATCAGAGGTCGTTGACGTCACTCCCCACTGCATCAGTTCCCCCAGAATTTCCTGCTGTCGTCCTGCCATCAGGCGGGCCAGCCAGGACGCTTCCTGCGTCGCAGAAAAGTAGCGTTGGTAGAACGATTTTGCGGTAGACCTCATCATATTCACCTCCTCGCTTCATCGGGATTCATTATTGGCTTAATATAGGAAGTAATAAATTGCTGAGTTTTGCGCAGGAGTTCCCCTTTTATGTCTTCCGGCCGTCTGCAACAACAGTTCATTCGCCTATGGCAGTGCTGCGACGGCAAGTCGCAGGAGACCACCCTTAACGAGCTGGCGGAAATGCTGAGCTGCTCGCGCCGCCATATGCGCACCCTGCTCAATATGATGGAGTCCCGCGGCTGGCTGACCTGGGAAGCGGAGGCAGGCCGCGGCAAGCGTTCGCGGCTAACCTTTCTCTATACCGGCCTCGCCCTGCAGCAGCAACGTGCCGAAGATCTCCTTGAGCAGGATCGCATCGATCAGCTGGTGCAATTGGTCGGCGATAAGGCTGCCGTCCGCCAGATGCTGGTCTCGCATCTCGGCCGCAGCTTCCGCCAGGGGCGGCACATCCTGCGCGTGCTCTACTATCGTCCGATGAAGAATTTGCTGCCAGGTAGCGCGCTGCGGCGTTCGGAAACGCATATTGCCCGGCAAATATTCAGCGCCCTGACGCGGGTAAATGAGGAAAATGGGGAACTGGAAGCCGATATTGCCCACCACTGGCAGCAGCTGACCCCCACCCACTGGCGCTTTTTCCTCCGTCCCGGCATCCATTTTCACCATGGCCGTGAGCTGGAGATGGCCGATGTGATCGCCTCTCTGCAGCGCAGCAATGCCCTGCCGCTCTATTCACATATCGAACGCATCGAATCGCCCACCGCCTGGACCCTGGATATTCATCTGCGCCAGCCCGACCGCTGGCTGCCCTGGCTGCTGGGGCAGGTGCCGGCGATGGTGCTGCCTCAGGAGTGGCAGACCATGAACCACTTTTCCTCCATGCCGGTCGGCACCGGCCCCTATGCCGTGGTGCGTAACAACCAGAATCAGCTCAAGATCCATGCCTTTGAGGACTATTTTGGCTACCGGGCGCTGATCGATGAGGTGAACGTCTGGGTGCTGCCGGAGATTAGCGAAGAGCCCAACGGCGGCCTGACGCTGCAGGGCAATACCGAAAGCGAAAAAGCGGTAGAGAGTCGCCTGGAAGAGGGCTGCTATTACCTGCTGTTCGACTCGCGAAGCCCGCTGGGGGCCAACGACGCGGTGCGCCGCTGGCTAAGTTATCTGTTTCAGCCCGCCAACCTGCTCTACCATGCGGGCGAACACTACCAGGGCAACTGGTTTCCCGCCTACGGCCTGCTGCCGCGCTGGCATCACGCCAGCAACCACGCCTGCGAGAAGCCGGCGGGGTTGGAGACAGTCACCCTTACCTACTACCGCGATCACGTCGAACATCGGGTGATCGGCGGGATCATGCGCGACCTGCTGGCGGCGCATCAGGTAAAGCTGGAGATCCAGGAGCTGGAGTACGATGCCTGGCATCGCGGCGAGGTGGTCAGCGATATCTGGCTCAACAGCGTGAACTTCACCTTACCGATCGAATTTTCGCTCTTCGCCTATCTGTACGAAGTCCCGCTGATTCAGCGCTGCATTCCCATTGACTGGCAGGCAGACGCCTGCCGCTGGCGAGCAGGAGAGTTTAATCCGGCCACCTGGAGCCAGCGGCTGCTGGCCGGGCAACATATCGTGCCGCTGATCCACCACTGGCTGATGATTCAGGGTCAGCGCAGTATGCGCGGCGTGAGGATGAATACCCTCGGCTGGTTCGATTTTAAATCCGCATGGTTTGCGCCGCCGGAGCCGTAAGCGCTTTCCGTCATCTGACAAAATCATTACACTAAGGCCGTTCTCAACGGGGTGCTAATAAACATACGCAATATCATTCAAGTTGCATCAAGGCAGCAAGCGGGTGAATCCCCTGGAGCATAGATAACTATGTGACTGGGGTGAACGCGCGAAGCTAACGCAGATGCGGCTTGAAGGATGAAGCGTATGGGCTGAGAAAATACCCGTCGAACCTGATCCGGATAACGCCGGCGAAGGGATTTGAGGCTCACTCAAAATCCTTTGCCACCCCTTTTTTCTGAGGTGCAAAGTGTTGAAAAAATTACTCCCGCTGCTGGCGCTTGTCGCCATGCCCGCTTTGGCTAAGCCTGTTCTTACCGTCTATACCTATGACTCCTTCTCTGCCGACTGGGGCCCCGGCCCGGCGGTCAAAAAAGCCTTTGAAGCGGAGTGCGGCTGCGAGCTGAAGTTCGTCGCGCTGGAAGATGGCGTTTCGCTACTGAATCGCCTGCGCATGGAAGGCAAAAACAGCAAGGCCGACGTCGTGCTTGGCCTTGATAACAACCTGCTGGAAGCCGCGGCGCAGAGTAAGCTGTTTGCCAAAAGCAACGTCCCCGCCAGCGCGGTCAGCGTGCCGGGCGGCTGGGATAATGACACCTTTGTTCCCTACGACTATGGCTATTTCGCCTTCGTCTATGACAAAAACAAACTGGCTAATCCACCGAAGAGACTGAAAGAGCTGGTCGAGGGGCCGCAAAAATGGCGGGTCATCTATGAAGATCCGCGTACCAGCACCCCGGGACTGGGCCTGCTGCTGTGGATGCAAAAGGTCTATGGCGATCAAGCGCCCGAGGCCTGGCAGAAGCTGGCCGCGAAAACCGTTACCGTCACCAAAGGCTGGAGCGAAGCCTATGGCCTGTTCCTGAAAGGGGAAAGCGACCTGGTGTTGAGCTATACCACCTCGCCGGCCTACCACATGATTGAAGAGAAGAAAGACAACTATGCGGCGGCGAACTTCGCCGAGGGCCACTATCTGCAGGTCGAAGTTGCCGCGCGTACCGCCGCCAGCAAGCAGCCGGAACTGGCGGAAAAATTCCTCAAATTTATGGTATCTCCTGGCTTCCAGAACGCCATCCCTACCGGCAACTGGATGTATCCGGTAACCAAGGTCACCATGCCGGCCGGGTTTGATACCCTGGTGAAGCCGCAGACCACCCTGTCCTTGACCCCGCAGCAGGTCGCCAGCGAGCGTCAAACCTGGATTAGCGCATGGCAACGCGCCGTCAGCCGCTAAACCTTCGCGGGCTGATGCCGGGCCTGTTCGCCGCTACGCTGCTGTGCGCTGTCGCGCTGGCGGCGTTTCTGGCGCTGTGGTTTAGCGCCCCCGGCGCGGGCTGGCAATCGGTCTTCAGCGATAGCTACCTGTGGCATGTGGTCCGCTTCTCCTTCTGGCAGGCGTCGCTGTCAGCGCTGATCTCGGTGGGACCAGCCATCTTTCTCGCCCGCGCGCTTTACCGGCGTCGCTTCCCGGGCCGTACGCTGCTGCTGCGCCTGTGCGCGATGACCTTGATCCTGCCGGTGCTGGTGGCGGTGTTCGGTATCCTCAGCGTCTATGGCCGCCAGGGCTGGCTGGCCTCACTATTTAACGCGCTCGGCTGGCAATGGGAGTTCTCGCCCTACGGTCTGCAGGGCATCCTGCTGGCGCACGTCTTTTTCAATATGCCGATGGCGACCCGCCTGCTGCTGCAGGCGCTGGAGAACATTCCCGGCGAGCAGCGGCAAATTGCCGCCCAGCTTGGCATGCGCGGCTATGCCTTCTTCCGCCTCGTCGAATGGCCGTGGCTGCGCCGGCACATTCCCGCCGTCGCCGCGCTGATTTTTATGCTCTGCTTCGCCAGCTTCGCCACCGTGCTCTCGCTGGGCGGCGGCCCGAAAGCCACCACGATCGAGCTGGCTATCTACCAGGCGCTGAGCTTTGATTACGATCCGGCGCGAGCAGCAATGCTGGCGCTGATCCAGATGCTCTGCTGCCTTGGGCTGGTGCTGCTTAGCCAGCGTCTGAGTAAAGCCGTCGCCATCGGCGTCAGCCATGTGCGCGGCTGGCGCGACCCTGACGATCGCCTGCATAGCCGCCTGAGCGACGGGTTGCTGATCGGCGCCGCCCTGCTGCTGCTGCTCCCGCCGCTGCTGGCGGTCATCGTCGACGGGATCAACCGTAATATGCTGGACGTGCTGGCGCAGCCAGCGCTCTGGCAGGCATTGAGCACCTCTCTACGCATCGCCATCGCCGCCGGGCTATTGAGCGTGACCCTGACGATGATGCTGTTATGGAGCAGCCGGGAGCTGCGCGCTCGCCAGCGGCCGTTGGCCGGGCAGGCAATGGAGCTGAGCGGCATGCTGATCCTTGCGATGCCGGGAATTGTGCTGGCGACCGGCTTCTTCCTGCTGCTCAATAACACTATCGGCCTGCCGGAGTCCGCCGACGGCATCGTCATCTTCACTAATGCCCTGATGGCGATCCCCTATGCGCTGAAAGTACTGGAAAACCCGATGCGCGACATTGCCGCCCGCTACAGCATGCTGTGCCAGTCGCTGGGTATTGAAGGCTTTGCCCGGCTGCGGGTGGTCGAGCTTCGCGCTCTCCGGCGCCCGCTGGCCCAGGCGCTCGCCTTCGCCTGCGTACTGTCGATTGGCGATTTCGGCGTGGTGGCGCTGTTCGGCAACGAGGCGTTCCGCACCCTGCCTTTCTATCTGTACCAGCAGATAGGCGCCTACCGCAGCCAGGACGGGGCCGTCACCGCCCTGCTCCTGCTGCTGCTCTGTTTCTTGTTGTTTACGCTGATTGAAAAACTTCCGGGGCGTGATGCTAAAACTCAATGATGTGACCTGGCTATACCAGCATCTGCCGATGCGCTTCACCCTCGACGTCGCGCGCGGGGAGCGCATCGCGGTGCTCGGTCCCAGCGGCGCCGGAAAGAGCACCCTGCTGAATCTAATCGCCGGGTTTCTGCCGCCCGCCAGCGGCAGCCTGCTGATTAACGGCGAGGCGCATAATGCGACGCCGCCGGCGCAGCGTCCGGTCTCGATGTTGTTTCAGGAGAATAACCTGTTTAACCATCTGACCATTCGACAAAATATCAGCCTCGGGATCCACCCAGGCCTTAAACTGAGCCGCGAGCAGCAGGCGCAGGTCACGGCGATAGCTGGACAGATGGGAATTGATGCGCTGCTGGAACGTCTGCCCGGCGAGCTCTCCGGCGGTCAGCGGCAGCGCGCGGCGCTGGCCCGCTGTCTGGTGCGCCAGCAGCCGGTGCTGCTGCTGGATGAACCCTTCTCGGCGCTCGATCCGGCGCTGCGCCAGGAGATGCTGTCCCTGGTCGCCGATGTCTGCGAGCAGCAGCAGCTCACCCTGCTGATGGTCTCCCACAGCGTAGAGGACGCCGCGCGCATCGCGCCGCGCTCGATGGTGGTCGCCGAAGGGCGCATTGTCTGGGATGGCGCCACCGCCGAGCTGTTAAGCGGCCACAGCAGCGCCTCGCATTTGATGGGGATCAGCGCGCGATGACTTTGTGCAGGATCGCCAGATAGACCGGCATCAGCGGATGGCGGAAGACAAATGTTAACGCTGTAGCCGCCAGCGCGACCATCAGCGGCGACAGCCACAGCAGTCGGCCGCGCGGCAGCCAGCGGGTCAGCCGATCGCCTGAGGTTTTCGCGCTCCGCCACAGCCGCCAGCACAGCCATCCCGCCAGCCAGGCCAGCAGCGCCGCCCCCAATAGCAGCCATTTAAAGCTGGCGCTGTTTTCATCAGCCGGAATATCAATCGCCGCCCCGGCGAGGATGCCCGGAAGGAAATAGAGCGGCGGCCAGAGCAGGCAGCCGATAATATTCGGTAGCACGAACTTGGCCACCGGCAGGTCGAGCATCCCGGCGACCATTGGCACCAGCGGACGCGTCGGTCCGACAAAGCGGCCAATCAGAATGGTGATCATGCTGTGCTGATGCAGCGCATGCTCGGTTTTCTCCAGCAGGGCGCGGTTTTTCTTCATAAACGACCAGCGGTGCAACGGCTTCTTAAAGCGCCAGCCGAGCCAGAATGAGATCCAGTCGCCCAGCAGGCAGCCGACAATCCCCGCCAGCCACGCCTGCCAGAAGTTAACTTCGCCGCCGCCGATGAGCGCCCCAAGGCCAGCCATCATCACCGTGCCGGGTAAGATAAGCCCCACCAGCGCCAGCGACTCGAGAAAGGCCACCAGCATCACGGCTAACAATGAGTAGACCGTGGATTGGGTAATAAAGTGTTCGAGCAATGCTTGCATAATGTACCCGGTTAAAAAACGAAGCCCGGATTCTCCGAAGCCATCGCGCCGTCGTCAAGCCATCAATTGTCTTAATAGTTTACTGGCTGTGACATTTAAGCGGGTCATCATTTCACTTTCTTTACTTTTTATTCACAACCCGCGCGGAATTCGCTCGGGCTGGCCCCGGTGCATTTTTTAAACACGCGGGAAAAATAGAGCTGATCTTCGAAGCCGACGTTGCGCCCAACGGTGGCGATCGGCATCCGCGTGGTGCTGAGCAACAGTTTGGCCTGGCTGATGCGCTGATCCTCCCGCCAGCCGAGGACGCTGACCCCCAGCTGCTGGCGGAACAGGTGCGACAGACGCGAGGGCGACAGGCAGACGTGCTGGGCGACGCTGGCGATATCAAAATGGCTGTCCGCCAGATGGTCGCTGATGTACTGGCAGGCGTCGCGCACCCGGTTGTCCAGCGGCGGATGCAGCGATTCGTTGATCGCCTCCATGCGCCGCAGCAGCAGCTGTTCCAGCAGGTTTATCGCCAGCAGTTCGGAATAGCGCCCAGCCCCCTGCCCGGCATCAACGATCTGGCCGAACAGCTCGCCAAAGCGCGCCTGCCACTGTTCATCCGGACGAAAAAAGCCAGTCTGGGCAAAAATCGTTGGCCAGTTGAGCCACTCGTGCCAGTAGGCGCGCGGGCGGAAGTAGACCCACTGGTGATACCACTCGCTGGCGTCGGGATGGCGGCCATAGTGATGAATTTCCCCGGGCGGGAACAGCAGCATATCGCCCGGCCGGCAGACAAACTGTTCGCCGTGGTTGTTGATCACCCCCTCGCCGCGAATCGTCAGATTGAGAATATAGCCTTTCATACCCAGCGGGCGGTCGATAAAGAAATCCAGGTATCCCTGCGCCTCAATCGGCGTCAGGCCGGTAACCAGATGAGCGTTAAAAGAGTAGCCCGGCAGCAGCGGATCGTTTTGCGTTTCGGCCATACGCGTGGTTCTCCCCGAAGGTATCAGTGGCACCAATTGTCCATATTCATCATTTTATCGCTCTCGGCCTTGTCGCGACTGCGACGGCGGTGGGAATTTGGCGAAAAACCCGCACAGCAAGCGAAAAAAGCGCCAGCAGCGTGCATTCCACCGTGATATGCCGGGTAACAAAAGTGTCTATAAATACGGCAGAAAAGTCCACATCGAATATTTGCACGGCGTCACACTTTGCAAGGTAACAGCAAAATAATCCATAAGATTAGCGAATCCGGCCTGACGGATTTTGCCGGGGATATCTACTGTTGCTGCATGAATGATTTCTGCATGGAGTAACAAGATGGCAATTGCGATTGGCCTCGACTTTGGTAGTGACTCAGTCCGCGCTCTGGCGGTGGAATGCGCGTCCGGCGCAGAGCTGGCGACCAGCGTGGAGTGGTATCCGCGCTGGCGGGAAGGACAGTATTGCGATGGCGCTAACAACCGCTTCCGCCATCACCCGCGAGATTACATCCAGTCCATGGAAGCGGCGCTGAAAAGCGTGCTCGCTTCGCTGAGCGCCGAACAGCGCGCCGACGTCGTGGGCATTGGCGTCGACAGCACCGGCTCAACTCCGGCTCCCGTCGATGCCGAGGGCAACGTGCTGGCGCTGCGCGAAGAATTCGCTGACAACCCTAACGCCATGTTTGTCCTGTGGAAGGATCACACCGCGGTCGAGGAAGCCGAGGCGATCACCCGCCTGTGCCACCAGCCGGGCAAAGAGGATTACTCGCGCTATATCGGCGGGATCTACTCCAGCGAATGGTTCTGGGCCAAAATCCTCCACGTCACCCGCGAAGATAGCACCGTCGCCCAGGCAGCCGCCTCGTGGGTAGAGCTTTGCGACTGGGTGCCCGCCCTGCTCTCCGGTACTACGCGTCCGCAGGATCTGCGCCGCGGCCGCTGCAGCGCCGGACATAAATCGCTGTGGCATGAGAGCTGGGGCGGTCTGCCGCCGGCCAGATTCTTCGATGAGCTTGATCCCATCATCAACCAGCATCTGGCCTGGCCGCTGTTCACCGATACCTGGACGGCCGATGTGCCGGTCGGCACGCTGAGCGCAGAGTGGGCCCAGCGCCTGGGTCTGTCGCAGACCGTGGCCATCTCCGGCGGCGCCTTCGACTGCCACATGGGCGCCGTTGGCGCCGGCGCGCAGCCTAACGCGCTGGTGAAAGTCATCGGCACCTCCACCTGCGACATTCTGATCGCCGATAAAGAGAGCGTCGGCGAGCGCACGGTCAAAGGCATCTGCGGCCAGGTCGACGGCAGCGTGGTTCCACACTTTATCGGCATGGAGGCAGGCCAGTCCGCCTTCGGCGATATTTACGCCTGGTTTGGCCGCATTCTCGGCTGGCCGCTGGAGCAGCTGGCTCAGCAGCAGCCGGCGTTGCGCGAGCAAATCAAAGCCAGCCAAAAACAGTTACTGCCGGCGCTCACCGAAGCCTGGGCCAACAATCCATCGCTGGAGCATCTGCCGGTGGTGCTCGACTGGTTCAACGGCCGCCGCACGCCGAATGCCAACCAGCGCCTGAAAGGGGTGATCACCGACCTTAACCTGGCCACCGACGCGCCGGCGCTGTTCGGCGGTCTGATCGCCGCCACCGCCTTCGGCGCTCGCGCCATTATGGAGTGCTTCACCGAGCAGGGGATCCCGGTTAACAACGTCATGGCGCTTGGCGGTATCGCGCGGAAAAACCAGGTCATCATGCAGGCCTGCTGCGACGTGCTGAACCGTCCGCTGCAGATTGTCGCCTCCGATCAGTGCTGCGCGCTGGGGGCGGCTATCTTCGCCGCCGTCGCCGCCGGCGTCTATGACGATATTCCTGCCGCCCAACAGCGGATGGCAAGCCAGGTGGAAACTACCCTGCAGCCGCGTCCGGCGCAGGCACAGCGTTTCGAACAACTCTATCAGCGCTACCAGCAGTGGTCGGTCAGCGCGGAACAACACTATCTCCCTTCGGCTGCAAAGGCGGAAAAAGCCCCGCAATCTCAGGCAGCGCTCACCCATTAAGGATACGAAAATGACGATTTTTGATAACTATGAAGTATGGTTCGTTATTGGCAGCCAACATCTGTACGGCCCGGAAGCCCTGCGCCAGGTGACGAAGCATGCCGAACATGTGGTGAACAGCCTGAATGCGGAAGCCAAACTGCCGTGCAAACTGGTCCTTAAGCCGCTGGGCACCACCCCGGACGAGATCACCCATATCTGCCGCGACGCCAACTACGATGACAAATGCGCCGGGTTAGTGGTCTGGCTGCATACCTTCTCGCCGGCAAAAATGTGGATCAACGGCCTGACCATCCTCAATAAGCCGCTGCTGCAGTTCCATACTCAGTACAACGCCGCGCTGCCGTGGGACAGCATTGATATGGACTTTATGAACCTGAACCAGACCGCGCACGGCGGCCGCGAGTTCGGCTTCATCGGCGCCCGTATGCGCCAACAGCACAGCGTGGTCACCGGCCACTGGCAGGATAAAGAGGCCCACCAGCGTATCGGCGGCTGGATGCGTCAGGCGGTCTCCAAACAGGATACCCGTCATCTGAAAGTGTGCCGTTTCGGCGATAACATGCGCGAAGTGGCGGTGACCGACGGCGATAAAGTCGCCGCGCAGATTAAGTTTGGCTTCTCGGTGAACACCTGGGCGGTCGGCGATCTGGTGCAGGTGGTGAACAGCATCAGCGACGGCGATATCAGCGCCCTGGTCGATGAATATGAGAGCAGCTACCGTCTGACCCCGGCAGCGCAGGTTCACGGCGAGAAGCGCCAGAACGTGCTGGACGCCGCGCGCATTGAGCTGGGGATGAAACGCTTCCTCGAACAGGGCGGTTTCCACGCCTTTACCACCACCTTTGAAGATCTCCACGGCCTGAAACAGCTCCCGGGTCTCGCCGTACAGCGCCTGATGCAGCAGGGCTACGGCTTTGCCGGCGAGGGCGACTGGAAAACCGCCGCTCTGCTTCGCATCATGAAGGTGATGTCAACTGGTCTGCAGGGCGGCACCTCCTTTATGGAGGATTACACCTACCACTTCGACAATGGTAACGATCTGGTGCTCGGCTCGCACATGCTGGAAGTGTGCCCGACGATCGCCACCGCCGAGAAACCGATCCTCGACGTTCAGCCGCTGGGCATCGGCGGCAAAGCGGATCCAGCGCGCCTGATCTTCAATACTCAAACCGGCCCGGCGATCGTCGCCAGCCTGATCGACCTGGGAGACCGCTTCCGTCTGCTGGTCAATACCATCGAAACCGTCCCAACGCCGCACGATCTGCCGAAGCTGCCGGTGGCCAACGCCCTGTGGAAAGCGCAGCCGGATCTGCGTACCGCGTCGGAAGCCTGGATCATCGCCGGCGGCGCGCACCATACCGTCTTCAGCCATGCGCTGAACCTCGACGATATGCGCCAGTTCGCCGAGCTGCATGATATCGAGCTGACCGTCATTGACAACGATACCCGTCTGCCGTCCTTCAAGGACGCGCTGCGCTGGAATGAAGTGTATTACGGTTCAAAACGCTAAGAGGCCGTCCCCTCACCCTTCCCCTCTCCCCGTTGGGGAGAGGGGACCGACCGGGCGCCATGCCGCCTTTCTCCCTCTCCCGCCGGGAGAGGGTCGGGGTGAGGGATACCCGACTCGCCTGCTATTCGGAGCACACTATGTTAGAAGATCTTAAACGCCAGGTGCTGGAAGCTAACCTGGCCCTGCCAAAGCATAATCTGGTGACCTTAACCTGGGGCAACGTCAGCGCCGTCGACCGCGAGAAAGGGGTGTTCGTGATCAAACCCTCCGGTGTGGATTACCGCGTGATGACCGCCGACGATATGGTGGTGGTCAGTCTGGAGAGCGGCGAAGTGGTAGAGGGTAATAAAAAGCCCTCGTCGGATACCCCGACCCATCGCCTGCTGTATCAGGCTTTCCCGACGCTGGGCGGCATTGTGCATACCCATTCGCGCCACGCCACCATCTGGGCGCAGGCCGGGCAATCTATTCCCGCGACCGGCACTACCCATGCCGACTACTTTTATGGCCCGGTGCCCTGCACCCGGTTAATGACCGATGCGGAGATCAACGGCGACTATGAGTGGGAAACCGGCAACGTGATTGTCGAAACCTTCCGCCAGCAGGGAATCGACCCGGCGCAGATGCCCGGCGTGCTGGTCCATTCCCACGGTCCGTTCGCCTGGGGCAAGAACGCCGAAGACGCGGTGCATAACGCCATCGTGCTGGAAGAGATCGCCTATATGGGGATTTTCTGCCGCCAGCTGGCGCCGCAGCTGCCGGCTATGCAGCAGACCCTGCTGGATAAGCACTATCTGCGTAAGCACGGGGCCAAAGCCTACTACGGCCAATAATCACCCTGCTCGCGCTGCGCTTAGCAGGGCCAGGGCTCTGCGCCATCTGGTAACCGGGATAAGGCACAAGCCGCAATCCGGGGCAACATTAGCGCCGAACACCTGTATAAAACCCCAGCGCCCCTCATGAAACCAGGCTATAATCAGGCCTGGTTTTTTATCGGCGAGAATACCCGTGACCCAGCCACGAGCAGGATTTTTACTCACCCGTCACTGGCGGGACACTCCGCAGGGCACCGAGCTCTCCTTCTGGCTGGCCACCGACGACGGTCCGCTGCAGGTAACCCTCCCGCCGCAGGAGTCCGTCGCCTTTATTCCCGAAGCGCAGCGGGCGCAGGCTGAACGGCTGCTGCAGGGGGAGAAAGGGCTCCGCTTCGCCCCGCTTGCCCTGAAAGATTTCCACCGTCAGCCAATTGTTGGCCTCTACTGCCGCGCCCATCGCCAGTTGATGCGTCTGGAGAAGATGCTCCGCGACAGCGGCGTCACCGTTTACGAAGGCGATATCCGCCCGCCGGAGCGCTATCTGATGGAGCGCTTTATCACCGCCCCGGTGTGGGTGGAAGGCGAAACGCGCGGCTCGCAGCTGGTCAACGCACGCATGAAGCCGAACCCTGACTATCGTCCGCCACTGAAATGGGTGTCGCTGGATATCGAAACCAGCCGCCACGGCGAGCTGTACTGCATCGGTCTGGAAGGCTGCGGCCAGCGGGTGGTCTACATGCTGGGCCCCGAACCGGAAACGCCGCCAGACGTCAACTTCGAGCTGGTCTTCATCGCCAGCCGTCCCCTGCTGCTGGAAAAGCTCAACGCCTGGTTTGCCGAAAACGACCCCGACGTGCTGATCGGCTGGAACGTAGTGCAGTTCGATCTGCGCGTTCTGCAAAAGCACGCCGAACGCTATCGCATCCCGCTGCGGCTCGGCCGCGGCAACAGCGAGCTGGAGTGGCGTGAGCACGGCTTTAAGAACGGCGTCTTTTTCGCCCAGGCCAACGGGCGGCTGATTATCGACGGCATCGACGCGCTAAAATCGGCGTTCTGGAATTTCTCCTCCTTTTCGCTGGAGGCGGTGGCCCGCGAGCTGCTGGGAGAAGGCAAAGCCATCGACAACCCATGGGATCGGATGGATGAGATCGATCGCCGGTTTCATGAAGACAAACCGGCGCTGGCCATCTATAACCTGCAGGATTGCGAGCTGGTGACGCGGATCTTCCACAAAACGGAGATCATGCCGTTTTTGCTCGAACGGGCGACGGTCAACGGTCTGCCCGCCGACCGCCACGGCGGCTCGGTCGCCGCCTTCAGCCATCTCTATTTCCCGCGCATGCACCGCCTGGGCTACGTGGCGCCGAATCTCGGCGACGTACCGCCGCAGGCGAGCCCCGGCGGCTACGTGATGGACTCCCGCCCCGGCCTGTATGACTCGGTGCTGGTGCTGGACTATAAAAGCCTGTATCCGTCGATTATTCGTACCTTTTTAATCGATCCGGTCGGCCTGGTTGAAGGGCTGGCGCAACCCGATGATCAGCACAGTATCGAGGGCTTCCTCGGCGCCCGCTTCTCGCGAGATAAGCACTGCCTGCCGGGGATTGTCAGCCAGATCTGGCACGGCCGGGATGAAGCCAAACGCCAGCACAATAAGCCGCTCTCCCAGGCGCTGAAGATCATTATGAACGCCTTTTACGGCGTGCTGGGGACCAGCGCCTGCCGCTTCTTCGACCCGCGTCTCGCCTCGTCGATCACCATGCGCGGCCATGCGATCATGCGCCAGACCAAAGCGTTAATTGAAGCCAAAGGCTATGACGTTATCTACGGCGATACCGACTCCACCTTCGTCTGGCTGAAGCGCCCGCACAGCGAAGCCCAGGCGGCGGAGATCGGCCGCGAGCTGGTCAGCGATGTCAACGCCTGGTGGGCGCAGGAGCTTAGCAAAAGCCAGCTTACCAGCGCCCTGGAGCTGGAGTATGAAACCCACTTCTGCCGCTTTTTAATGCCGACGATCCGCGGCGCCGATACCGGCAGCAAGAAGCGCTATGCCGGGATGATTCAGGAGGGCGATGCCCAGCGCATGGTGTTTAAGGGGCTGGAAACGGTGCGTACCGACTGGACGCCGCTGGCCCAGCAGTTTCAACAGGAGTTATACCTGCGCATCTTCCGCAACCAGCCGTATCAGGATTATGTGCGGGAGACTATCGCCAGGCTGATGAACGGCGAGCTCGACGAACAGCTGGTTTATCGCAAACGCCTGCGCCGGCCGCTGGCGGAGTATCAGCGCAACGTACCGCCGCACGTGCGCGCCGCCCGGCTTGCCGATGAACACAACCTGAAGCTTGGGCGGACGCAGCAGTATCAGCAGCGCGGCACCATCAAATACGTCTGGACCACCAGTGGCCCGGAGCCGGTGGATTACCAGCAGTCGCCGCTCGATTACGATCACTATTTAACAAAGCAGTTGCAGCCGGTGGCGGAAGGGATCCTGCCCTTCGTCAACGATGACTTTGCTACAATAGTGACAGGACAGTTGGGGCTATTTTGATTTTTTGTCACCCATTCCACGGGCACGAAAGCCTAAAAATGAAGCGTGAGGAGAACGTGACGAACGTTCTGCCATCCAGTAATATAGCGCCCTTTCCATTCCTGGCCCCAATTTTGACGCATCTCCGATTGTTAATGGAGATGATCAACTATTGCCTGCAATTAAAGAACTAAAGAGCCGAACATATATGCCTTTTACACTTGGTCAACGCTGGATTAGCGACACAGAGAGCGAACTAGGATTAGGGACGGTGGTAGCGCTGGATGCGCGCATGGTCACTCTCCTTTTCCCCGCCATCGGCGAAAACCGTCTGTACTCTCGCAACGATTCCCCGATCACCCGCGTAATGTTTAACCCGGGCGACACCATCACCAGCCATGAAGGCTGGCAGCTCCACGTTGACAAAGTGAATGAAGAGAACGGGCTGCTGTCCTACACTGGCACCCGCCTGGACACCCAGGAAGCGAACGTCACCCTGCGTGAAGTGCTGCTCGACAGCAAACTGGTATTCAGCAAACCGCAGGACCGCCTGTTCGCCGGCCAAATCGACCGCATGGATCGCTTTGCCCTGCGCTACCGCGCGCGCAAGTTCCAGAGCGAACAGTACCGCATGCCGTGGAGCGGCCTGCGCGGCCAGCGCACCAGCCTGATCCCGCACCAGCTGCATATTGCCCACGATGTGGGCCGTCGTCACGCGCCGCGCGTCCTGCTGGCCGATGAAGTGGGCTTAGGTAAAACCATTGAAGCCGGGATGATCCTGCACCAGCAGCTGCTCTCCGGCGCCGCAGAGCGCGTGCTGATCGTGGTCCCGGAAACCCTCCAGCACCAGTGGCTGGTGGAGATGCTGCGCCGTTTCAACCTGCGTTTCTCGCTGTTCGACGACGAGCGCTACGCCGAAGCGCAGCACGATGCCTACAATCCGTTCGAAACCGAACAGCTGGTGATCTGCTCTTTAGACTTCGTGCGTCGCAGCAAGCAGCGCCTGGAGCACCTGTGCGACGCCGAGTGGGACCTGATGGTGGTCGACGAAGCGCACCACCTGGTGTGGAGCGAAGAGGCGCCGAGCCGTGAATATCAGGCTATTGAACAGCTGGCTGAGCGCGTGCCGGGTATCCTGCTGCTGACCGCGACGCCGGAACAGCTGGGAATGGAGAGCCATTTTGCGCGCCTGCGTCTGTTGGATCCGAACCGCTTCCACGATTTTGAACAGTTTGTCGAAGAACAGCAGAACTACCGTCCGGTGGCCGACGCCGTCGCGCTGCTGCTGGCGGGCAACAAGCTGAGCGATAGCGAACTCAATACCCTGGGCGATCTGATCGGCGAGCAGGATATCGAGCCGCTGCTGCAGGCCGCCAACAGCGATCGCGAAGATGCCCAGGCCGCGCGCCAGGAGCTGATCTCGATGCTGATGGACCGCCACGGCACCAGCCGCGTGCTGTTCCGTAATACCCGTAACGGCGTCAAAGGTTTCCCGAAACGCGAGCTGCACACCATTCGTCTGCCGCTGCCGACCCAGTACCAGACGGCCATCAAAGTGTCCGGCATTATGGGCGCGCGCAAAACCGCGGAAGAGCGCGCGCGCGACATGCTCTATCCGGAGCAGATCTATCAGGAATTTGAAGGTGATACCGGTACCTGGTGGAACTTCGACCCGCGCGTTGAGTGGCTGATGGGCTACCTGACCAGCCATCGCTCGCAGAAGGTGCTGGTAATCTGCGCTAAGGCCACCACCGCCCTGCAGCTGGAGCAGGTGCTGCGCGAGCGCGAAGGCATCCGCGCCGCGGTGTTCCATGAAGGGATGTCGATTATCGAACGCGACCGCGCCGCGGCGTGGTTTGCTGAAGAAGACACCGGCGCCCAGGTGCTGCTGTGCTCCGAGATCGGCTCCGAAGGACGCAACTTCCAGTTCGCCAGCAACCTGGTGATGTTCGACCTGCCGTTTAACCCGGATCTGCTGGAGCAGCGTATCGGTCGTCTCGACCGTATCGGCCAGGCGCACGATATCCAGATCCACGTTCCGTACCTGGAAAAAACCGCGCAGTCGGTGCTGGTGCGCTGGTATCACGAAGGGCTCGACGCCTTCGAACATACCTTCCCGACCGGTCGCACCGTCTACGACAGCGTTCACGATGAACTGATCAACTATCTTGCGGCGCCGGAATCCATCGACGGCTTTGACGATCTGATCAAATCCTGCCGCCAACAGCATGATGCCCTGAAGGCGCAACTGGAGCAGGGCCGCGACCGTCTGCTGGAGATCCACTCCAACGGCGGCGAGAAAGCCCAGGCCCTGGCGGAGAGCATCGAAGAGCAGGATGACGACACCAGCCTGATCGCTTTCTCGATGAACCTGTTCGATATCGTCGGCATCAACCAGGACGACCGCGGTGAAAACCTGATCGTCCTCACCCCTTCCGACCATATGCTGGTGCCGGATTTCCCGGGCCTGCCGGAAGACGGTTGCACCATCACCTTCGAACGTGACGTGGCGCTGTCGCGTGAAGATGCGCAATTTATTACCTGGGAACACCCGCTGATACGCAACGGTCTGGACCTGATCCTTTCCGGCGATACCGGCAGCAGCACCATTTCCCTGCTGAAGAACAAGGCGCTGCCGGTCGGCACCCTGCTGCTGGAGCTGATCTATGTCGTCGAAGCGCAGGCGCCGAAGCAGCTGCAGCTCAACCGCTTCCTGCCGGCGACCCCGGTTCGCATGCTGCTGGATAAAAACGGCAACAACCTCGCCGCGCAGGTGGAGTTCGAAAGCTTCAACCGCCAGCTGAGCGCGGTCAACCGCCATACCGGTAGCAAGCTGGTCAATGCGGTGCAGCAGGACGTTCATGCGATTCTGCAGCAGGGTGAAGCGCAGATCGCCAAAGCGGCGCAGGGGCTGATCGACGCGGCGCGTAACGAAGCCGATGAAAAGCTGACGGCGGAGCTGTCGCGTCTGGAAGCGCTGAAGGCGGTGAACCCGAACATCCGTGACGACGAACTGGCGGCGATCGAAAGCAACCGTCAGCAGGTGATGGATGCGCTGGCGCAGGCCGGATGGCGTCTGGACGCGCTGCGTCTGATCGTCGTCACTCACCAGTAACGGAACGCGAACATGGCGATGGAAAACTACAATCCGCCGCAGGATCCCTGGCTGGTGATCCTGTATCAGGATGAGCACATCATGGTGGTCAACAAGCCGAGCGGCTTGTTGTCCGTCCCCGGTCGTCTTGAGGAGCATAAAGACAGCGTGATGACGCGCATTCAGCGCGACTTCCCGCAGGCCGAATCGGTGCATCGCCTGGATATGGCCACCAGCGGCGTGATTGTGGTGGCGCTGAATAAAGCCGCCGAGCGTGAACTGAAGCGTCAGTTCCGCGAGCGCGAGCCGAAGAAGCAGTACGTCGCCCGCGTCTGGGGCCATCCGCAGCCGGCGGAAGGCCTCGTGGATTTACCGCTGATTTGCGACTGGCCGAACCGGCCAATGCAGAAGGTGTGCTATGAAACCGGCAAAGCGGCGCAAACCGAATATGAGGTGCTGGAGTACGCAGAGGATAACACCGCCCGCGTGCGCCTGAAGCCGATTACCGGACGGTCGCACCAGCTGCGCGTGCATATGCTGGCGCTGGGGCATCCGATCCTTGGCGACCGCTTCTATGCCACGCCGGAGGCGCTGGCGATGGCCCCGCGCCTGCTGCTGCACGCCGAGACGCTCACCATCACCCATCCTGCCTACGGCAACGCGATGACCTTTCGCGCGCCGATCGACTTTTAACGCTCATACTTCGAGTTGCATGCGGGTTGGCTGCGTGCAACTCGGATTAGTGAGGATACAGAAAACAATCCCGATTAATCGCGGGCGAACCACGCGTCAATCATCTGCTCAACGCGGGCGACGACGAGATCGGTGTCGTGACGACGGCTGCGCGCACAGGCGTGCGCCGGCTCATCGCACAGCAGGCAGCGGCGCTGCGATTCGCCCAGCGACTGGCGTCCCACCAGCCCGTTCTGCGGACAGATTACATCGATATCCCACAGGCGTCCCAGCGGATGGCTCTGCTCCAGCGTACTGCACATCGCTTTGATTTCGCTGGCCGGATGCGCTACGCACCACAGCGCTTCTGGCCCGGTCGGCAGCCATAGCACCTGACGATCCAGCGTTTGCCAGCGGTGCTTCCACAGCAGCTGATCGCAGGCCTGGAGGGCAACGCCCATCATATTGCGATAGCGAATGCTGTCCTTCACCGCCCCCGGGGTCACCAGGGTCAGGGAAATAACAGGCTGCTGATAATGGGCCAACCAGTCGGCCTGGCGGGCTGCACGCTGCTCTTTCGCCGCCAGCAATGCGTCGATGCTGACGCCCGCCTGGGCGGGAGTATCCACTGACATTAATTCCTCTCCTACATATGATAAATGCGACAGCGCCTGGACTGTCATGATGATGGTTGCGATAGCCGATCGCGCGCTGATTGTAACGCTAAATGCGGAGCATTTAGGATACAGAACGCAGATATTTTCGGCGTTCTGTAGCGGAAAATAGCAGATTTATCGCTGAGCGTAGCGTTATATCACGCCAGATAGTGGCTGAGGAACAGCAACCCCAGCGAGACATTTATCGCCCCGCCGATGCGGGTAGCGATCTGCGCGAACGGCATCAGGCTCATGCGGTTGCCGGCGGTCAGGATCGCCACATCGCCGGTGCCGCCCTGCCCGCTCTGGCAACAGGAAACAATCGCCACATCGATCGGGTGCATCCCTATCTTTTTACCAACCAGGAAACCGGTCGCCACCAGCGCGGAGACGGTACTGACGATCACCAGCAGGTTGGTTAAAGTGAAGGCGTTTACCAGTTCCTGCCACGGGGTGATCGCCACGCCGACGGCAAAGAGGATCGGGTAGGTGACCGCGGTGCGGAAGAATTTATACACCATCTGCGACCCCTCCTGCAGACGCGGAGACACCACGTTAGCCAGCTTTAACAGCACCGCGAGGAACAGCATGCCTACCGGCGCCGGCAGACCAATCAGTTTGTGGCCGAGCATCCCCATCATATACAGCAGTACCGCCAGCAGCGCGCCGGAGGCGAGGGTCCCAACGTCGGTCTTACCGCTCACGCCTTCGCTCTCGCTGAGGCTGCGGGTTTCATGGCTGCGGTTCGGCATCAGTTGCCCTTCGCCGGTCAGATGCGGGAAGCGCTTGCCGAGCTGGTTGAGGCAGCCGGAGATGACGATCGCCGTCAGGCTGCCAAGCATCACCATCGGCAATACCCGGCCCAGGGCCACGCCCTGCTCCATATGCATCAGCGCGGCATAACCCATTGACAGCGGGATCGCCCCCTCTCCCACGCCGCCGGCCATAATCGGCAGCACGATAAAGAAGAACACCTGGAACGGCTCCATGCCCAGCAGCGTGCCGACGCCGATGCCCACCAGCATGCCGACCACTTCGCCGCACAGCATCGGGAAGAAGATCTTCAGAAAGCCCTGAATCAGCGTGGTGCGGTTCATACTCATGATGCTGCCGACAATGATGCAGCAGATATAGAGATAGAGGATGTTAGTGGATTTATAGAATTTGGTCGTGGATTCAATAACCACGTCAGGCAGCAGACCATAGTGGACCAGCGCGGAAGGAATAAAGGTGGCGCAGATCGCCGCCGCACCGAGTTTCCCCAGCACCGGGAGGCGTTTACCAAACTCGCCGCAGGCGAAGCCAAAGAAAGCCAGGGTGGCCACCATCACCACGATATCGCTCGGCAGTTTGCCGCCAAGGCAGTCGAGGGCAATCAGTCCTCCGGCCAGCAGAAACAGCGGCAGCGGGACGATCCCCACCTTCCAGTTATCCATGATATGCCACCAGCGCTGCTTGAGCGTGGTTTTCGGCGTATCGATCGGTTCAAGGGTTGCAGAGAATGCATTGTCTGTGGTGCTCATAAATTCAGCCCTGTCGTTATTATTCATTTTCAGCGTAAAGGGACAGCGGCGTCGTTAATGTGAAGCTTCCCAAATTAAAAAAGAAGTTTTAATGGTCACTATGGTTTTTATGGTTTCTATTCGCTGAACTGCCCGGGAGTGATATATCTCTGATTTATGACTGTGGTTTTTATGGTTTTTATTTCCCGCCGGCCGCCTATTTTCGCCGCGACCGCTGGCGGCAGCCCGCGCCTGCGCCGCTGATCACAACTTTCCCTTAACATTTACGTCACGTGACAGAAAAATGATAGAGTGCCGCTATGGTTAATACGTCGTCCGGGGCCTATGAAATTATCTTTTCAATATAAGCTGTTTATTTCTCTGGTCGCTTTTTTCTCGGTCCTTTTTATCGCGCTGGGCATTTATTATTATTTTGACGCCAGCCGCCAGCTTTATCAGGAGATGAGCGCTCGGGCCAAAATACAGGCCGAAGAGATAGCCCTGATGCCGAATTTACGTCAACAGGTCAGCCGGCACGACCCACAGGCGATTCAGGCGTTTATGCAGCAAATCGCCGCCCATAGCGACGCCAGCTTTATCGTCATCGGCGACCGTCAGGGAGTTCATCTGTTTCATTCCGTCCATCCGGAGTGGGTTGGCACCCGACTGGTCGGCGGCGACAACCAGGCGGTACTGGAAGGGAAATCCATCACCACCATTCGCAAAGGCGGCCTCGGGGTCTCGCTGCGCAGCAAAACGCCCATCGTTGATGACGCAGGGCGAGTGATCGGTATTGTCTCCGTCGGCTACCTCACCAGCTATCTCGACAGCATTACTCTGACTAAAGTGATCAATATTTTTATCGCCGCCGTCCTGCTGCTCATCGCCCTGTTTATCTTCTCCTGGTACTTTACCCGCAGTATCAAGAAGCAGATTTTTTCGCTCGAGCCGCGGGAAATTGGCCTGCTGGTTCGCCAGCAAAAGGCGATGATGGAGTCGATCTTTGAGGGGGTGATCGTCATCGATCGCCAGCGGCGTATTGAGGTGATAAACCATGCCGCCCGCAGCCTGCTGGGGCTCAGCCAGCCCGCCCGCCAGCTGCGCGGTCAGTCGATCGACAGCGTCATTTCGCCGCAGCCCTTTTTCGCCAGCGGCGACATGCTCGAACGCGATACCCACGATGAGCTGTGCCGCTTCAACCAGTTGACCGTGCTCGCCAGTCGGGTGCGCATTATGCTGGAGAATACCCTGCAGGGCTGGGTGATCACATTCCGTGACCGCAATGAAATCAATGCCCTCACCGCCCAGCTGAGCCAGGTGAAGCGCTATGTCGACAATCTGCGCATCATGCGCCACGAGCAGCTCAACCGGATGACTACCCTCTCCGGCCTGCTGCATATGGGCCATTATGACGAAGCGATCCGCTATATTCAGGCCCAGTCGGAACATGCTCAGGAGCTACTGGATTTTATCTCCTCGCACTTCCACTCGCCGACGCTATGCGGTCTGCTGCTCGGCAAAGCCACCCGCGCCCGCGAAAAAGGCGTGGCGCTGAGCTTCGACCCGGCCTGCCGCATCGACCGCCCCCTGCCGTCGCTGATGGAATCCGAGCTGATCTCCATCATCGGCAACCTGCTGGATAACGCCATCGAAGCCACGCAGCGTGCCGAGCTGCCGCATGAGCCGGTGGAAGTCCTGATCCAGCTCAACGCCCGGGAGTTGATTATCGAAGTGGCCGACCGCGGCGTCGGCATCCGCCCCGATATCCGCGAGCGCATTTTTGAACGCGGCGTCACCACCAAAACCCGTGGCGATCACGGCATTGGTCTGTATCTTATTGAACATTATGTCACTCAGGCGGGCGGCACCATCGAAGTCGCCGATAACGCGCCGCGGGGAACGATCTTCACCCTATTTATCCCGGCCGACGCGCACGCCTGTCCGCAACCGGAGGCCCACGATGCATCATGACCTGGTCGATGTGCTAATCATTGAAGATGAGAGCGAACTGGCGCGCCTGCACGCCGAGCTTGTGCAAAAACACCCGCGACTGCGGCTGGCAGGCATGGCGGCCTCCCTCGCCCAGGCGCGGCAGCTGCTTCACGCCACGCCGCCGCAGCTGGTGCTGCTGGATAACTATTTACCGGACGGCAAAGGCGTCACGCTGATGACCGACCCGGCGCTGGCGACCAGCCAATGCTCGGTGATCTTTATCACCGCCGCCAGCGATATGGAAACCTGCAGCCAGGCCATCCGCAACGGCGCCTTCGACTACATCCTTAAGCCGGTATCATGGAAGCGGCTGAGCCAGTCGCTGGAGCGCTTTATCCAGTTCTACGATCAGCAACGGGAGTGGAAAATCGTCGATCAGCAAAACGTCGATTCCCTCTATCAACTGCAGGCGAAGAACTATCGCGTGGATAGCGGCAGCAAGGGGATTGAAGAGAAAACGCTGGCGCTGGTGCAGGGACTGTTTAGCGACCGGGAAGCGCACTGTTTTTCCGTTGATGAAGTGGTCAGCGCCGCCGGGCTCAGCAAAACCACCGCCCGTCGCTATCTGGAGCACGGCGTTGAGACCGGTTTTCTGGAAGTGGAGATGCTGTACGGAAAAATTGGCCATCCGCGGCGGCTGTATCGCCGCGCTAAGGTCAAAAGTTAAAACCCCTCGCCGGACGGGAGGGGCTGGAAACGTCAGAAGCCGCGCTGCTCTTTGATCAGCTCCCAGGCCTTCTGGATCTCCTGGGCCTTCTGTTTGGCCATCTCCATCATCTCCGGCGGCAGACCTTTCGCTACCAGCTTGTCCGGATGATGTTCGTTCATCAGCTTGCGATAGGCGCGCTTCACCGTCGCCGCGTCGTCGGTCGGTTTTACTCCCAGCACATTGCAGGCATCTTCGAGGGTCGGCCCACGCTGCGCCTGCTGCCAGCCGGCGTTGCCGCCATGCTGGCCATAAGAGCGCTGCTGCGAACCGCCGCCAAACTGGGCGCCGCCCTGCATCATCCGCAGGAATTGATCGAACTGGGCGCGGGAGATGCCGAGCTCGTCGGCAATGACGAACAGCACTTCCCGTTCGTTAGGATGCAGTTCGCCATCAGCGAACGCCGCCTGCAGCTGAATTTCCAGAAACATCCGAATCAGATCGAAACGGCCAAAGCAGACGCTGCGCAGCTGACGCATTTTCTCGCGCAGGGGATAGTTGTCGGCCTTACCGTCGCGAAACGCCTGCTGCGCCGCGGTGCGCGAGGCGCCATGCAGGTTCATGCGATCCATTAGCACATTGGCGACATGAATATCCGCTTCGGTAACGCGGCCCTTGGATTTGGTCAGGTGCCCCATCACTTCGAAGGTGGTGGAAAAGAAGAGCGACTGACGCTCCTGCTGATTGGCGAAGAGATTTAACCGGCGGCTGCGCGCCCGGTCAAACATATGGCCGACCAGAAAGCCAAGCACCACGCCCCAGAACCCACCACCCATCAGCAAAGCCACTGCCACGCCAATCACTTTACCCAAATACTGCATAGACTCCCCAACTGTTTATCGCCGTTAAGCTCGAATATGACCGCACGTTACCCGGCACTCGCGCCTCGGTCAATTGTGGGACATAGCCTATAATTTGCTTTATCATACTCGTCATTCAACAGGGTGCCTAACGCTCGGGCTCGAAACGGGCAGGATTAACACTAGCGTGATAATGTTGAGTAAGTTAGGCTCTGACCGTTTGCAAGCCGCTGTCACAAGATGATGGAACAATAAATACAACGTATGAAAAAACGTATTCCCAGCCTCCTGGCTACGATGATTGCCAGCGCCTTGTATAGCCAACAAGGCCTCGCTGCCGATCTCGCAACGCAATGTATGCTTGGCGTGCCAAGCTATGATCGTCCGCTCGTGGAAGGTCGTCCTGGCGATCTGCCGGTGACGATTAACGCCGATCATGCGAAGGGCAACTACCCGGACAACGCCGTCTTTACCGGCAACGTCGATATTAACCAGGGGAATAGTCGCCTCCGCGCCGACGAAGTTCAGCTGCATCAGCAGCAGGCCGCGGGCCAGGCGCAGCCGGTGCGCACCGTGGACGCGCTGGGCAACGTGCATTACGACGATAACCAGGTGATCCTCAAAGGGCCAAAAGCCTGGTCGAATCTGAATACCAAAGATACCAACGTCTGGCAGGGCGATTATCAAATGGTCGGACGCCAGGGACGCGGCACCGCCGACCTGATGAAACAGCGCGGTGAAAACCGCTATACCATTCTCGAAAACGGCAGCTTTACCTCCTGTCTGCCGGGCTCCGACACCTGGAGCGTCGTCGGCAGCGAAGTTATCCACGATCGCGAAGAGCAGGTTGCCGAGATCTGGAACGCCCGCTTCAAGCTTGGCTCTGTGCCGATTTTCTATAGCCCCTACCTGCAGCTGCCGGTGGGCGATAAGCGTCGTTCAGGCTTCCTGATCCCGAACGCGAAATACAGCACCAAAAACGGCGTGGAATTCTCCCTGCCGTACTACTGGAACATCGCGCCAAACTTCGATGCCACCATTACTCCGCACTATATGAACAAACGCGGCGGCGTGATGTGGGAAAACGAGTTCCGCTATCTGACCCAGCTCGGCAGCGGCTTAACTGAATTCGACTACCTGCCGTCGGATAAAGTCTACGAAGACGACCACTCGAGCGACAGCAACAGCCGCCGCTGGCTGTTCTACTGGAACCACTCGGGGGTTATCGATCAGGTATGGCGTCTGAACGCTGACTACACCAAGGTCAGCGATCCTGACTACTTCAACGACTTCAGCTCGAAATATGGTTCCAGTACCGACGGCTATGCGACGCAGAAATTCAGCGCCGGTTACGTCAACCAGAACTTTGACGCCACGGTATCGACCAAACAGTTCCAGGTCTTTGACCGCGAATCGAGCAACTCCTATTCGGCTGAGCCGCAGCTCGACGTCAACTACTACCAGAATGATGTCGGTCCGTTCGATACCCATCTCTATGGACAGGTTGCCCATTTTGTTAACTCGAATAACAACATGCCGGAAGCGACCCGCGTTCACTTCGAACCGACGATCAACCTGCCGCTGTCCAACGGTTGGGGCAGTCTGAATACCGAAGCCAAGCTGCTGGCGACTCACTACCAGCAAAGCAACCTCGATAAGTACAATGCCGCCAACGGCACTGACTATAAAGAGTCCGTCAGCCGCGTAATGCCGCAGTTTAAAGTCGACGGCAAAATGGTCTTTGAACGCGACCTGCAGGAGGGATTCACCCAAACGCTGGAACCGCGCGTGCAGTATCTGTACGTGCCGTACCGCGATCAGAGTGAAATCGGCAACTACGACTCCACGCTGTTGCAGTCGGATTACACCGGTCTGTTCCGCGACCGTACCTATAGCGGTCTGGACCGCATCGCGTCGGCTAATCAGGTCACCACCGGCCTCACCTCGCGCGTGTATGATGCCGCCGCGGTGGAACGTTTTAATATTTCCGTTGGTCAAATCTACTATTTCACCGAGTCACGCACCGGTGATGACAACATCAACTGGGAGAACAACGATACCACGGGTTCACTGGTCTGGGCCGGCGATACCTACTGGCGCATTGCCGATGAATGGGGTCTGCGCGGGGGGATCCAGTACGATACGCGTCTGGATAACGTTGCCACTGGTAACGGCACCATTGAATACCGTCGCGATGAGAACCGCTTAGTTCAGCTTAACTATCGTTACGCCAGCCCGGAATATATTCAGGCCACGCTGCCGTCATATTCCACCGCGGCACAATATAAACAGGGTATTTCGCAGGTGGGGATGACCGCCAGTTGGCCAATTGTCGATCGCTGGTCCGTGGTCGGGGCCTACTACTACGATACTAATACCCGGAAAGCAGCAAACCAGATGTTGGGTGTGCAGTATAACTCCTGCTGCTACGCCATCCGTCTTGGCTACGAACGTAAAGTCAACGGCTGGAACAGCAACGACAACGGCGGCGAGAGCAAATACGATAACACCTTCGGAATCAATATCGAATTGCGCGGTCTGAGCTCTAACTACGGCCTCGGCACCCAGCAGATGCTGCGCTCGAACATTTTACCGTACCAGAGCTCCCTGTGATGCGGCTGGTTTACAACATCATCCGCATTTGCGGTTAATCGAAATGGAAAAAGTATGAAGAACTGGAAAACGCTGCTTCTCGGTATCGCCATGATCGCGAATACCAGTTTCGCTGCCCCCCAGGTGGTCGATAAAGTAGCGGCCGTCGTCAATAATGGCGTCGTGCTGGAAAGCGACGTCGATGGTTTGATGCAATCGGTTAAGCTCAATGCTGGTCAGGCTGGCCAACAGCTGCCGGATGACGCCACCCTGCGCCATCAAATCCTCGAAAGACTGATCATGGACCAGATCGTGTTACAGATGGGGCAGAAGATGGGCGTGAAGATCTCTGACGACCAGCTCGATCAGGCTATCGCCAACATCGCCAAACAAAATAATATGACCTTGGATCAGATGCGCAGCCGTCTGGCCTATGAAGGCATCAACTACAACACCTACCGTAACCAGATCCGTAAAGAGATGCTGATTTCGGAAGTGCGTAACAATGAAGTGCGTCGTCGCATCACCGTGCTGCCGCAGGAAGTGGAAGCGCTGGCGAAACAGATCGGCGACCAGAACGACGCCAGCACCGAGCTCAACCTGAGCCACATCCTGATCCCGCTGCCGGAGAACCCGACCTCTGATGAAGTCGCCGCGGCCCAGGAGCAAGCAAACTCCATCGTTGAGCAGGCGCGCAACGGCGCCAACTTCGGCAAACTGGCGATCACCTACTCCGCTGACCAACAGGCGCTGAAGGGTGGCCAGATGGGCTGGGGCCGTATCCAGGAGCTGCCGGGCATTTTCGCTCAGGCGTTAAGCACCGCGAAGAAAGGGGATATCGTCGGTCCGATTCGTTCCGGCGTTGGTTTCCACATTCTGAAAGTCAACGACCTGCGCGGTGGTACCCAGAATATCTCCGTTACCGAGGTTCACGCCCGTCATATTCTGCTGAAACCGTCGCCGATCATGAACGACGCCCAGGCTCAGGCTAAGCTGGAACAGATCGCAGCCGAGATTAAGAGCGGGAAAATCACGTTTGCTCAAGCGGCGAAAACCTATTCGGAAGATCCGGGCTCGGCAAACCAGGGCGGTGATTTAGGCTGGGCCACGCCGGACATCTTTGACCCGGCGTTCCGCGATGCGCTGATGCGTCTGAACAAAGGGCAGACCAGCGGACCGGTGCACTCTTCCTTTGGCTGGCATCTGATCGAACTGCTGGATAGCCGTCAGGTCGACAGAACCGACGCCGCGCAGAAAGATCGTGCTTACCGCATGCTGATGAACCGCAAATTCTCTGAAGAAGCGGCAACCTGGATGCAGGAACAGCGCGCCAGTGCGTATGTTAAAATTCTGAGCAACTAATATCGATGCCTGAAACCCGTAAAGTTGTTATCACTCCCGGCGAACCCGCCGGGATTGGCCCTGACCTGGTCGTGCAGCTTGCCCAGCGAGACTGGCCAGTTGAGCTGGTGATTTGCGCCGATGGCGCCCTGTTAACTGACCGAGCCAAGCGGCTCGGTCTTCCTTTATCTCTCCTCCCTTACGATCCCGCGCAACCTCCTGTTCCTCAGCGCGCCGGTACCCTGACGCTGCTGAACGTGCCGCTAAACGTCCCGGCGGAGCCCGGCGTGCTGAATGTGCAAAACGGCGCCTACGTAGTGGAGACGCTGGCGCGCGCCTGCGACGGCTGCCTTAGCGGCGAGTTTGCGGCGTTAGTGACCGGCCCGGTGCATAAAGGCAACATCAACGACGCCGGTATCGCCTTTACCGGTCATACCGAGTTCTTTGAAGAACGCGCGAAGGCCAGCAAAGTGGTGATGATGTTGGCGACCGAGGAGCTGCGGGTGGCGCTGGTCACCACCCATCTGCCGTTGAAAGCCATCAGCGAAGCGATTACCCCCGAGCTACTGCGCGAGATCATCACCATTCTCGATCACGACCTGCGCACGAAATTTGGCATTGCCCAGCCGCATGTGCTGGTTTGCGGGCTTAACCCGCATGCTGGCGAAGGCGGCCATATGGGAACAGAAGAGATAGACACCATCATTCCGGTGCTGGAAGAGATGCGCGCAAAGGGGATGAACCTCAGCGGTCCGCTGCCGGCAGACACCCTCTTTCAGCCGAAATATCTTGATCATGCCGATGCGGTACTCGCGATGTACCACGATCAGGGCCTGCCCGTGCTAAAATACCAGGGCTTTGGCCGCGGCGTGAACATTACGCTCGGTTTACCTTTTATTCGTACCTCCGTCGACCACGGCACCGCACTGGAATTAGCGGGCCAGGGAAAAGCGGACGTCGGCAGTTTTATCACGGCGCTTAATCTCGCCATCAAAATGATTGTTAATACCCAATGAATAATCGAGTCCATCAGGGCCATTTAGCCCGTAAACGCTTCGGGCAGAACTTCCTCAACGATCAGTTTGTGATCGACAGCATCGTCTCGGCGATTAACCCGCAGAAAGGCCAGGCGATGGTTGAAATCGGCCCCGGCCTGGCGGCCCTGACCGAGCCGGTCGGCGAACGCCTTGACCAGCTGACCGTCATCGAACTGGACCGCGATCTGGCGGCTCGCCTGCAGACGCATCCGTTCCTCGGTCCAAAGCTGACCATCTATCAGCAGGATGCGATGACCATGAACTTTGGCGAACTGGCGGAGAAAATGGGCCAGCCGCTGCGCGTCTTCGGCAACCTGCCGTACAATATCTCGACCCCGCTGATGTTCCATCTGTTCAGCTATACTGATGCCATTGCCGATATGCACTTTATGCTGCAGAAGGAAGTAGTGAATCGTCTGGTTGCCGGACCGAACAGTAAGGCGTATGGTCGGTTAAGCGTGATGGCGCAATATTATTGCCAGGTGATCCCGGTACTCGAAGTGCCGCCGAGCGCGTTTACCCCGCCGCCTAAGGTCGACTCCGCGGTGGTACGCCTGGTGCCGCACAGCACCATGCCGTATCCGGTCAAAGAGATCCGGGTGCTGAGCCGCATCACCACCGAAGCGTTCAACCAGCGCCGCAAGACTATCCGCAACAGTCTCGGCAATCTGTTCAGCGTGGAAGTGCTGACCGAGCTGGGCATCGACCCGGCCATGCGCGCCGAAAATATTTCCGTGGCGCAGTACTGCCTGATGGCCAACTGGCTGTCTGACAATCTGCCAACGAAGGAGAGCTAACCATGATTCATTCGCCCCGGGTGTGTGTCCAGGTACAGAGCGTCTATATCGAATCGCAGTCTTCCCCGGAAGAAGAGCGCTACGTCTTCGCTTACACCGTCACCATTCGCAACCTGGGGCGGAGTCAGGTTCAGCTGCTTGGCCGCTACTGGCTCATCACTAATGGCCACGGTCGTGAGACTGAAGTTCAGGGTGAAGGGGTGGTCGGCGAGCAACCGCATATTCCCGCCGGCGGTGAATATCAATATACCAGCGGCGCAGTGATTGAAACGCCGCTGGGAACCATGCAGGGTCATTATGAGATGATCGATATCGACGGCGCGCCGTTCCGTATTGAGATCCCTGTTTTCCGTCTCGCAGTTCCAACGCTCATTCATTAAAACAATGTCAACATACCTTATTGGCGACGTTCACGGTTGCTACGATGAACTGATCGCATTATTAGCGCAGGTTGAATTCGATCCGCGGAGAGATACGCTGTGGCTGACCGGCGATCTGGTGGCCCGAGGCCCGGGATCGCTGGAGGTCCTGCGCTATGTCAAATCTCTGGGCGACAGCGTTCGACTGGTGCTGGGCAACCATGACTTACACCTGCTGGCGGTCTTTGCCGGTATCAGCCGCAACAAGCCAAAGGATCGTCTGAAACCACTGCTGGAAGCGCCGGATGCCGATGAGCTGCTCAACTGGCTGCGTCGCCAGCCGCTGCTGCAGGTGGATGAAGAGAAAAAGCTGGTGATGGCCCATGCCGGCATTACGCCGCAGTGGGATCTGGAGACCGCCCAGCAGTGCGCGCGTGATGTTGAAGCAGTGCTCTCCAGCGACTCCTATCCTTTCTTCCTCGATGCCATGTACGGCGACATGCCGAACCACTGGAGCAACGAGCTGAGCGGCCTGGCGCGCCTGCGCTTTATCTCTAACGCCTTTACCCGCATGCGCTACTGTTTCCCGAACGGACAGCTGGATATGTATTCGAAGGAAGCGCCCGAGGACGCCCCGGCGCCGCTGAAGCCGTGGTTTGCCATTCCCGGCCCGGTCAGCAATGCCTACAGCATTGCCTTTGGCCACTGGGCTTCGCTGGAGGGACGCGGCACGCCGGAGGGGATTTACGCCCTGGATACCGGCTGCTGCTGGGGCGGGGAACTCACCTGCCTGCGCTGGGAAGATAAGCAGTACTTCACCCAGCCGTCAAACCGGCAGAAAAGCCTCGACGAAGGCGAAGCCGTCGCGTCCTGACTCTTCCCGGATAGCGGCGCGTTGCGCCTTATCCGGGCTACCTGCGGCGTCGTTTTGTCGGGTGGCGGCTAACGCCTTACCCGACCTACGTTTATGTGCTATTTGTCGCTCCGGGGAGTGCTTCAGAAAGAAGACGAAGCCCGCGACGGGGAACATGACGAGATACTGAGTGCGCCATCGTCGCGCAATTCATGCAAAAGAAAACCCCGGTCACGCCAGACGCGACCGGGGTTTTTTTATCGCTATCCTGCCCGCTTAACGACGTTCGAGGATCTCAAAGCAGTAGCTATGGGAGTTCTGCGCGTCGGCGTCATGAAACTCGCTGAACACCGACTCCCATTCGTCCGGATCGTAATCCGGGAAATGGGTATCGCCTTCCACTTCCGCATCAATATGGGTCAAGTAGAGCTTCTGCGCTTTCGGCAGGAACTGCTCATACACCCGGCCGCCGCCGATCACCATAATCTCTTCCACATCGCCGCAGGCGGCAATTGCTTCTTCTACGGAGGAGACCCACTGCACGCGATCGTCGCTGCCGGGTTTGCTGCTGATCACGATATTTTTACGCCCCGGCAATGGGCGCCCAATGGATTCCCAGGTCAGACGCCCCATCACCACCGGCTTATTTAACGTGTTGCGTTTGAACCAGGCGAGATCGGCAGGCAGGTTCCATGGCATGGCGTTTTCCATACCAATGACGCGATCTACCGCTAACGCCGCAATCAGACTGATCATTCATTCATTCCCGAGTGCACAAAATTGTCGCCACTATACGGAAAGCGTACAACTTCGTCGACTGGCCGGAGGGTAAAGAATAAGAAAATTTTCTGATTTGCTGGCAAGCCCACGTTCACACCGTGGGCCGCCAGAAGAGGATCCAAACGAAAACAAAATGTTACTGGTCAGCCTCAGGCTGAGGGCTTATTTTCCGGCTCATCGGCGATATCCCCGGTGTGCCTGCCCTCTTCCGTACCCTGCCAGCCATGACGCTGCACCAGCGACAGATGATGACGATCTTCGTTGATGATGCCGGTCAGCATATCGCTGGTCCGCTTGAAGACCGCCACCCGCGACGCGGCATCGTTTTCCGCCATCGCCACCATCTCTTCGACCATCTGCAGGTTGAATCGACGGAACAGATCGGCCCGCTCGCGCGCTTCATAGGCGCCGAGCCCCAGCGCCTCCAGCGTCATTCGGCCGGACTTCAGCGCCGCCTCGAAGGTTTCACGCTCCGGGGCCTCGACGCCAGCCTGGCGCAGCTGAATGTAATGATCGACATCGCGGGCGCGGGAGATGATCTGCAGATGCGGAAAATGCTCTTTTACCCTCGCCACCAGCTCCAGGCTGACGTGCGGATCGTCAATGGTATTGATCAGCACTTCCGCCTTTTCGGCGCCGGCCGACTCCAGCAGATCGACCCGGGTGGCATCGCCGTAGAAAACCTTCATATCAAATTTGCGCAGGGTATCGACATGGTCCGGATCGTGATCGAGGATCACCATCTTCACCCCGCTCGAGAGCAGCAAACGGCCGGCTATCTGCCCGAAGCGGCCAAAGCCGGCGACAATCACCCGCGGCTGCTCTTCATCAATCTCGTCAGCATCACGCGCCTGGCCGCTGGACGATTTCTCCAGACGGGTCAGCAGCACCAGCAGAATGGGGGTTGCCGCCATCGACAGGGCCACCGCCAGGGTCAACGCTTTTGCCCATTCGCCGTCCAGTACATCCGCCATCCGCGCGGCGCCAAACACCACAAACGCGAACTCACTCCCCTGCCCCAGCAGCACCGCAAACCAGCGGCGCTGGGCGCGCGGTACGCCAAGCGGCCTGGCGATAAGCCACAGCATCAGCATTTTTATCGCCAGGAAACCGACCAGCAAAATCACAATACGCAGCGGATGGGTGACCAGGGTGCCGAAATCAATCGACATGCCGACGCCGATAAAGAACAGCCCCAACAGCAGTCCTTTAAACGGCTCAATATCACTCTCCAGCGCATGACGATATTCGGAGCTGGCCAGCAGCACCCCGGCGAGAAACGCCCCCATTGCCATCGACAGCCCCACCTCTTCCAGCAATAAGCCAAAGCCGAAGACCAGGAACAGGGCCACGGCGCTGAACACTTCGCGCAGGCCGGAACGGGCGACAAAGCGCAGCAGCGGGCGGGTCAGATAGCGCCCAAGGACCACCACCAGCGCCAGCGCTGCGGCCACTTTCAGCGCGGAGAGGGCAAAAGCCATCAGCGAAGTGGCGCCGCCGCTGGCCGCCAGCAGCGGGATCATCGCCACCAGCGGGATCGCGGCGATATCCTGGAACAGCAGCACCGCAAAGGCGCTGCGCCCCATCTGCGACACCGTCAGATTGCGCTCATTCATCGCCTGCATAGCGATCGCGGTTGAGGAAAGCGCCAGAGTCATACCAATCAGCTCGGCCACCTGCCAGCGCAGGCCCAGCAGCATGCAGAACAGGCCGATCAACACCCCGCACGCCACCATCTGCAGTGCGCCGCCGCCAAACACCGAGGCGCGCAGCTTCCATAAGCGCTGCGGATCGAGCTCCAGACCAATGACGAACAGCATCAGCACCACGCCAATCTCGGCAAAGTGCAGAATCGCCTCGGCATCGGTCACCAGCCGCAGCGCCCACGGGCCGATAATACAGCCGGCGATGAGATAGCCCAGCACTGACCCCAGCCCCAGACGGACGGCGATGGGCACAATCAGCGCCGCGGCGCCGAGGTAAATCAACGCCTGTATCAGCGTATGGCTATCCATTCTGGTGTGCCTCCTGCCAGTCGATTAAGCGTTGACGATAGCGGCGGGCCTGCGCCTGCAGCGTTTCATCATCGCAGATAAAGGTGCAGTGCATAGCGAACGGCGGCAGCCACTTCATCCCGCAGTAAAGCGCGGTTGCCTGCAGAGGCTGCGCCAGCACCGGGAAACCGGGAAACGAACCGATATCAAAGTGGCTTTCACCGCCGCCGGTAGTGACCGCCCACATCAGCGATTTACCGCGCAGCGCAATACCGTTATGGCCATAGGCCCAACCGTGCGACAGCACCTTGTCCATCCACAGCTTGAGCAGCGGCGGTACGCTATACCATTGCATAGGGTGCTGCCAGATAACCAGATCGGCACGGGCCAGCGCCGCCTGCTCGGCGGCGACATCGATATTAAAGTCGGGATAGAGTTGATAGAGGGAGCGTATCTCTACGCCTTCAAGCGTCCCTGCCTGTTCAAGCATTCGCTTATTCGCATGAGAATGCTGCGGATAAGGATGCGCATAAATTATCAGAATCATTGATTGGCCTGCGTTTGCTCTTGTCGTAATCAGCAAGAGTGTAGACAGTTAAGCGAACCGCTTACAATGATAACTGTGATTTATGTCGCGATGGCTTACGCAACGCGCGCCCTGAGGGTTAACGTCAGGCCTTAGTTATCCAGCTCGTCCATGGACTTCACCTGGTCGCGGTTAATCTGCTCCACGCGGCCGGTTTCGGCATTTTTGTATGAGACAAGGCCGGTGTCATCATCCACCTGCGGTTTGCCGCTGGTGACAATGGTCTTACCGTCGGTGGTTTTGATCGATTGATTCGATGAGCAGCCGGCCACGAACATGATTGCCGTCGCTGCCAGTGCGGATGCCACCAGAATATTGTTCCGCATTGTATCCTCCTGTCTTTTCATCAATAGGTATCGTTATGGTGCTAACTATAGTTAGCCTGACCCGACAGGGGGTTAAAAGCAGAACTCTCTGAAGATGGCTGCGGCCAAAAAAAAGGCTGACGATGTCGTCAGCCCAGGATTGTTGCTATCCGGCCAGGCCGGGAAGCTTATTTAGTGATTTGCGCGTGCATTTCCTGCACCGAAATCACCTTCTCGGTGGCGTCAGCGTTCAGCGCCATCGCGGTGGCAAAGCCGCCGTTCAGGGTGGTGTCGTAATGCACTTTGTACTGCAGCGCGCTGCGGCGAATCAGCTTGGAGTCTTCAATCGCCTGGCGACCTGCGGTGGTGTTGATGATGTAGGTATATTCGCCATTCTTGATGCGGTCCTGAATGTGCGGACGACCTTCATGCACCTTGTTCACCAGACGCGGGTTAATGCCCGCTTCACCCAGCACAATCGCCGTACCGTGAGTCGCATCCAGCTCGAAGCCAAACTTCAGCAGCTTCGCCGCCAGGTCAACCACGCGCTCTTTATCGCCTTCGCGGACGGAGAGCAGCGCGCGACCCTGTTTCTTCATGGTCGAGTTGCTGCCCAGCTGCGCTTTGGCGAACGCTTCGGCAAAGGTGCGGCCGACGCCCATCACTTCCCCGGTGGAGCGCATTTCTGGCCCTAACAGCGGGTCAACGCCCGGGAATTTATTGAACGGCAGGACCACCTCTTTCACCGAGTAGTACGGCGGGATGATCTCTTTGGTCACGCCCTGCTGCGCCAGCGTCTTACCGGCCATCACGCGCGCCGCCACTTTCGCCAGCGGGACGCCGGTGGCTTTGGAGACGAACGGTACGGTACGCGCCGCACGCGGGTTGACCTCAATCAGATAAACTTCGTTATCTTTCACCGCGAACTGGACGTTCATCAGGCCGCGAACCTGCAGCTCGAAGGCCAGCTTCTGCACCTGCTCGCGCATCACATCCTGAATCTCTTTGCTCAGGGTGTAGGCCGGCAGGGAACAGGCGGAGTCGCCGGAGTGGACGCCTGCCTGCTCGATATGCTCCATGATGCCGCCAATCAGCACCATTTCGCCATCGCAGATGGCATCGACATCCACTTCAATCGCATCGTCGAGGAAGCGATCCAGCAGCACCGGCGCGTCGTTGGAGACGCTGACCGCGGTCTGGAAGTAGCGGCGCAGATCCTGCTCGTCATAGACGATCTCCATCGCCCGGCCGCCGAGCACATAAGACGGACGCACCACCAGCGGGTAGCCAATCTCTTTCGCTTTCTCTACCGCCTGCTCAATGGCGGTGACGGTGGCGTTCGCCGGCTGCTTCAGCTTCAGACGGTCAACCGCGTGCTGGAAGCGCTCACGGTCTTCCGCCCGGTCGATAGCGTCCGGACTGGTACCGATAACCGGCACGCCGGCAGCTTCCAGGGCACGAGCCAGTTTCAGCGGGGTCTGGCCGCCGTACTGGACGATAACGCCTTTTGGCTTCTCGATGCGCACGATTTCCAGCACGTCTTCCAGGGTCACCGGCTCAAAATACAGACGGTCGGAGGTGTCGTAGTCGGTAGAGACGGTTTCCGGGTTACAGTTGACCATGATGGTCTCGTAACCGTCCTCGCGCAGCGCCAGCGAGGCGTGTACGCAGCAGTAGTCGAATTCGATACCCTGACCGATACGGTTCGGGCCGCCGCCGAGGACCATGATTTTATCGCGGTCAACGAACGGGTTGGACTCACACTCTTCTTCATAAGTGGAGTACATGTAGGCGGTATCGGTAGCAAATTCCGCAGCGCAGGTGTCCACGCGCTTGTAGACCGGGTGCAGGTCATACTGGTCGCGCAGCTTGCGGATTTCCGCTTCCCGCACGCCCGCCAGCTTCGCCAGACGCGCATCGGCAAAGCCTTTACGCTTCAGGGTGCGCAGGAAGTCAGCGTCGAGGCCGTTGATGCCCACTTCCGCCACTTTCTCTTCCAGACGGACCAGCTCTTCAATCTGTACCAGGAACCAGCGGTCGATGTTGGTCAGGTTGAAGACGCCGTCAACCGAGAGGCCCGCGCGGAACGCGTCAGCGATATACCAGATACGCTCAGCGCCGGCATCTTTCAGCTCGCGGCGGATTTTGGTCAGCGCTTCCGGATCGTCGAGGCTCACTTTCGGGTCGAAGCCGGTAGCGCCCACTTCCAGACCGCGCAGCGCTTTCTGCAAGGATTCCTGCTGGGTACGACCAATCGCCATCACTTCGCCGACAGACTTCATCTGGGTGGTCAGACGGTCGTTGGCGCCGGCGAATTTTTCAAAGTTAAAGCGTGGGATTTTAGTGACCACGTAGTCGATGGACGGTTCAAAGGAAGCCGGGGTGCGGCCGCCGGTGATGTCGTTCATCAGCTCGTCGAGGGTATAACCTACCGCCAGCTTGGCTGCCACTTTAGCAATCGGGAAGCCGGTGGCCTTAGAGGCCAGCGCCGAGGAGCGGGAGACGCGCGGGTTCATTTCGATAACGATCAGGCGACCGTTTTTCGGGTTGACCGCGAACTGCACGTTAGAGCCGCCGGTTTCGACGCCGATTTCACGCAGCACCGCCATCGAGGCGTTACGCATGATCTGGTACTCTTTGTCGGTCAGGGTCTGCGCCGGGGCAACGGTGATGGAGTCACCGGTGTGGATCCCCATGGCGTCGAAGTTTTCGATGGAGCAGACGATGATGCAGTTATCGTTCTTATCGCGCACCACTTCCATCTCGTACTCTTTCCAGCCGATCAGCGATTCATCGATCAGCAGTTCGTTGGTCGGAGAGAGATCCAGGCCGCGTTCGCAGATTTCTTCGAACTCTTCGCGGTTATAGGCGATACCGCCGCCGGTGCCGCCCATGGTGAAGGACGGACGGATGATGCACGGGAAACCAACGTCTGCGGCAACCGCCAGCGCCTCTTCCATCGTGTGGGCGATACCAGAGCGCGCGGTGTCGAGGCCGATTTTTTTCATTGCGATATCGAAACGGCGACGGTCTTCGGCTTTATCAATCGCATCGGCGGTGGCGCCAATCATGGTCACGCCGAATTCAGCCAGTACCCCCTGACGCTCCAGCTCGAGCGCGCAGTTCAGCGCCGTCTGGCCGCCCATGGTCGGCAGCACCGCATCCGGGCGCTCTTTTTCGATGATTTTACGCACCACTTCCCAGTGAATCGGCTCGATGTAGGTGGCATCGGCCATTTCCGGGTCGGTCATGATGGTCGCCGGGTTAGAGTTCACCAGGATAACGCGGTAGCCCTCTTCGCGCAGCGCTTTACAGGCCTGGGCGCCGGAGTAGTCAAACTCACACGCCTGACCGATAACAATCGGGCCCGCGCCCAGAATCAGGATACTTTTTATGTCTGTACGTTTTGGCATTGCTCTTTTACTCCTGATTATTTCGCGGACTGACGGTAGAGCTCAATTAACTCGATAAAGTGGTCGAACAGCGGCGCGGCATCGTGCGGCCCCGGGCTCGCTTCAGGGTGCCCCTGGAAGCTGAACGCCGGTTTGTCGGTACGATGGATCCCCTGCAGGGTGCCGTCGAACAGCGACTTATGGGTCACGCGCAGGTTGGCCGGCAGCGTCGCCTCATCTACGGCGAAACCGTGGTTCTGGGCAGTGATCATCACCACGTTGTTATCAATATCTTTCACCGGGTGGTTGCCGCCGTGGTGGCCGAACTTCATCTTAATGGTCTTGGCACCGCTCGCCAGCGCCAGTAGCTGATGGCCAAGGCAGATGCCGAATACCGGAATATCGGTCTCAAGGAATTTTTCAATCGCCTCGATAGCGTAATCGCACGGCGCCGGGTCGCCAGGGCCGTTGGAGAGGAAGATACCGTCCGGATTGAGCGCCAGCACGTCCGCGGCGGAGGTCTTCGCCGGCACCACCGTCAGGCGGCAGCCGCGGTCAACCAGCATGCGCAGGATGTTGCGTTTCGCGCCGAAGTCATATGCCACAACGTGGAACGGCAGCTCGCTTTCCGCTTTCGCTTCCGGCAGGTCGCCCGCCAGGGTCCAGCTGCCTTGCGTCCAGCTATAGGTTTCTGCGGTGGTCACTTCCTTCGCCAAGTCCATGCCGTTCAGGCCCGGGAACGCTTTCGCTTTTTCCAGCGCCAGCTGGGCATCCGGGCTGTCGCCCGCGATGATGCAGCCGTTCTGCGCCCCTTTCTCACGCAGCAGACGCGTCAGCTTGCGGGTATCGATATCGGCAATCGCCACGATGTTATGGCGCTTCAGATAAGAAGAGAGGTCTTCAGTACTGCGGAAGTTGCTGGCAATCAGCGGCAGGTCGCGAATAACCAGCCCCTGCGCATGTACCTGAGAAGATTCTTCATCGGCGGCGTTGGTGCCGACATTACCAATATGAGGATAAGTAAGAGTGACGATTTGGCGGGAATAGGAAGGATCAGTGAGGATTTCTTGATAACCGGTCATTGAAGTATTGAAAACGACTTCCCCAACCGCCGTGCCGGTTGCCCCGATGGCCCGACCGTGAAACTGGGTTCCGTCTTCCAGAACCAATAGCGCTGACTTAATCAAAACATCCTCCAGAGAATATCCACTCACTTTATTTGCATATTAATTCATAAACACGATCTGAATCAATGCAAATCTGTTGCCCGCAGATTTTTGGCAAACGGCGGCATTCTGGAGAGATGTCGGATAAAAGTCAACTTAAAGCGGAGATTTTTAATGTCATTTTACGCCACTGGTGCGTAACACGTGATTTTTACGCCAAAAAGATCAACAAACCTGGCTGAGAAAACGCTTGCGGATGTGGAAGAGTGTAAAACAGAGGGATGATCGACAAAAAAGTGGACCAGATGGTCAAAATTTACATTTAATTCACTAAAAAACACGCTAATATTGTATTTTTTACGCATTAGACTTAAGAAATACACCGTAATTCGCAAAAATAAAAAAGGGCAACAAAATATTGCCCCTTGAATCAATAACTTATTGATAGCAATAACCACATCACGATGGGTAATAATCGTTATAAACTATTCAGATCCAGCACATCACGCATATCAAACAGGCCATTTTTCTTGTCTTTCAGCCATAATGCTGAACGAACGGCGCCATTTGCAAAGGTCATGCGGCTGGACGCTTTATGGGTGATTTCAATACGCTCACCGATGTCAGCAAACATTGCCGTATGCTCCCCGACGATATCCCCCGCGCGAACGGTCGCGAAGCCGATGGTGCCCGGGACGCGTTCGCCAGTGTAGCCTTCACGACTGTAGACCGCGCAGTCCTTAAGATCTTTGTTCAATGCCCCGGCGATCGCTTCGCCCATCGCCAGCGCGGTGCCTGACGGCGCATCCACTTTATGCCGGTGGTGCGCTTCGATAATTTCGATGTCGGTATAGTCGCCCATCACCTTCGCCGCCTTCTCCAGCAGCTTCAACAGGACGTTGACGCCAACGCTAAAGTTAGCGGCGAAGACAATGGCAATGTCCTGCGCGGCATCGCGAATCGCCTGTTTGCCAGCGTCGTCAAAACCGGTGGTGCCGATGACCATCCCTTTGCCGTGCTCGCGGCAAAACGCCAGATGGTTCAGCGTGCCTTCCGGGCGGGTAAAATCGATCAACACGTCGAAATCATCTTTTACCGCCGCCAGGCTGCTCTGCACCGCGACGCCCGCTTTGCCGGCGCCCGCCAGCTCGCCGGCGTCGCTGCCCACCAGGCTTGACCCTTCACGCTCCAGCGCCGCGCCCAGCGCCACGCCTTCCATCTGCAATGCAGCCTGAATTAACTGGCGTCCCATCCGGCCGCCCGCGCCGGCGATGGCCACGCGGATTTGTGCATCATGCATAGCTATTCTCTTTTGTTAACATTACGTAAATTGTTTTCAGAGTAACCAGCCCGTCAGCGGGCCGCTACTCAAAAACGCCGATAATTAGAAATTTATGACAAACGGCGGACGATATCAGTAAAAACTATACGATTGTGCCGCGATTCCGTGTTTACCGGATGACAACCGGGAAGGCTAATGATGGCGCCCTCGCCCGTACAGTGCGGGCGAAGGCGGTATTGCAGTGGGTTACAGCGGGAAAAGCGCGCCGGCGGGAAACGCGGATAAAAACCAGGTCACCGCCAACAGATCGGCGCTGCCGCCAGGGCTGAGATGGCGGGCAATCAGCTCATCGTCAAACTGTCGCAGCGCCTCCAGCCCGCCGTCCGCCAGCACGCCGCCCTGCCACAGCAGTCGCTGCGCCTCCTGCTGGACAAAGTTCAGCCCGGCAAGCCCGCCGCGCGAGACCAGGTTGGTGTCATCATTCCACGCCATCAGATGCAGCAGGGTTTGCAGTAGCGCCAGATTACTGTCGCCGGTCTCTTCCATCATGCGGGTAAAGACTGGCATGGCCTGGGTACGCACCGTCAGGAAACCGCTCTCCGCCTCGCCGCGGGCCCCGGAGAGACCATAGCGCAGAAAATGAGCCTCGCCTTTACTGAGCCGTTCCCCGCCAGCAGAAGACAACTCCTGCATAACCATGCCGCGACAGAAGCGCGCCACCTGGTCGCAAAGCCGGTGCTGCTCTATCGGCTCACCTTTCGACACCAGCCTGCCCGCCGCCGCGCTGAGCAGGCCAAAAGCGAAGATCGCCCCGCGATGGGTATTCACCCCGCCGGTGGCCTCCAGCATATCGTTCTCACAGGCCATCCCTACCGGGCGCAGCATCATCAATACCTGCTCCGGCGCGACCGCCGCAGTATCGTGGCCCATGATGAAAAATTTCTCCATCCACGGAGCCACCACCGCGGTGCTGGCCTCAAACGAGGCCAGATCCATATCCCAGTGCGCGCCAGCGTTACGAATATCCACCAACCCGGGCTTTGGGGTCAGGCGAACTTCGGTCAACAGCGCGCGCTCTACCGCGCTGACCACCTCTTCGGCACTCAGTGGCTTCACGCGCCGCACACGCGCAGGATTAATTAACACGTCGCTCATGGCCTTTCCCCTCTGCGTTTAGTCGCTGTTTTTCACCTGATGAATCACATCGATGACCGAACCGTCGCGATAGCGCACCACCGCCACCACCCGATCGGTGAATTCGATCGGCTGCGGCTTGCCAGTCAACAGCTCAGCACGCTGCTGCAGTTCCTCAATGGTCATCAGCGGAATGCCTGCGCTGCGCAAATTGTCGATCAGGTCCTGACGTGCCGGGTTGACCGCAATGCCGTGGTCAGTGACCAGCACATCCACGCTGGCCCCCGGCGTGACGCGGGTCAGCACCTTTTCCACGACGCAGGGAATACGGCCGCGAACTAACGGCGCGGTAATAATGGTCAAATCCGCACCGGCGGCGGTATCGCTATGGCCACCGGACGCCCCGCGCAGCACACCGTTAGAACCGGTCATCACGTTAACGTTAAAGTCGATATCAATTTCCAGCGCGCTGAGCATCACCACGTTTAAGCGCTCGCAGGAGGCGCCTTTGGAGCCCGGGCTGGCATACTGATTGGTGGAGATCTCGACATGGTTCGGGTTCTGCGCCAGCGAACGCGCCGCGTCGCCATCGAAGGACTGGGTATCGAGCAGCGTTTTGATCAACCCTTTTTCGTGCAAATCGACCATCGTCCCGGTGATACCGCCGAGGCCGAAGCTGGCGGTAATGCCGTTACGGCGCATTTTATCTTCAAGGAAGCGAGTTACTGCCAGCGAGGCGCCGCCGGTACCGGTCTGCAGCGAGAAACCCTCTTTAAAGTAACCGGAGTGCTCAACCACTTTCGCCGCCTGGCGGGCGATCAGCAGCTCGCGCGGGTTGCTGGTCAGACGGATGGCACCCGCGGTAATTTTTTGCGGATCGCCGACTTCATCTACCTGGACTATCAGATCCACCTGATCCTGGGCAATACTGGCCGGATAGTTAGGATAATCCACCCACTCTTCGGTGAGCAGCACCACGCATTTAGCGTGCTCGGCATCGACGCGCGCGTAGCCCAGCGAACCGCAGCGTGATTTACCGCTAAAGCCGTTGGCGTTGCCAAACTCATCGCAGCAAGGAACGCCGAGAAACGCGACATCAATCGACAGCTCGCCGCTTTGAATCAGCTGTACGCGACCGCCGTGGGAGTGGATCTGCACCGGGTTTTCCATTAAACCGGCGGAGATCTCCTCGCCCAACTTGCCGCGCAGGCCGGAGGTGTAGATCTGGCGGATCACGCCATTTTTAATATGCTCGATCAGCGGCCAGTGGGCGTCGATCAGCGAACTGGACGCCAGGGTGAGATCGCGAAAACCCATTTCCGCCAGCTTCGCCACTACCATATTGACGACTTTGTCACCGCCGCGAAACGCGTGGTGAAACGAGATGGTCATGCCGTTTTGCAGGCCGGAGCGACGAATCGCCGTTTCCAGCGAATCGCAGATTTTGCGCTGGCGCTTTTCGCTCTCACTCGCCAGCCAGGGACTTTTCGCCGTTACGCCGGCATAAGGTGTCAGTCCATTCGGCATCACGTACTGCTGATTAAGCATTGCTACTGTCTCTTTCATCTTATTCCCCTTAATCACGAATACCGGAAGCCGAGAGCGCCACCACTTTGCGAGCATGGTCGATAATCGGTCCATCGATCATCTTGCCGTTCAGCGATACCACACCCAGACCTCGCGTTTCGGCTTCTTCCGCCGCGGCAATCACTTCCAGCGCGTGATCGACCTCTTTGCGCGTCGGGGCATAGACCTGATGCAGGAGTTCAATTTGTCGTGGGTTAACCAACGATTTGCCGTTAAAGCCGAGGTTTTTGGCCAGATTCGCTTCCGCCAGGAAGCCCTCTTCATTATTGATATCCGACCACACCACGTCATAGGCGGCGATGCCGGCAACGCGGGCGGCATGCAGTACAGCGCAGCGGGCGTAGAACAGTTCAGTACCGTCGCCGCGGGAGGTGCCCATATCCATCACGTAATCGAAGGCCGCCAGCGCGATCGCCGCCAGACGCGGGCTGGCACGGGCGATTTCCACCGCGTTCACCACGCCCAGCGCCGACTCGATCGCCGCCATTAACTTGGTGCTGCCCACTTCCCGGCCGCACTCGCGTTCAATCCGCTCAACATGCGCTTCCAGCTCATGGATATCTTCTTTGCTGTCGGTTTTCGGCAGACGCACCATATCCACGCCCGCGCGGACTACCGCTTCAAGGTCGGCAAGACCGAACGGCGTATTCAGCGGGTTAATGCGCACCACGGTTTCGATATCCTGATACAGTGGATGCTGCAGCGCCTGATACACCAGCAGACGAGCGGTATCTTTCTCGCGCAGCGAAACGGCATCTTCCAGGTCGAACATCACCGCATCGGCGCCGTAGACGAATGACGTGCTTAACATGGCGGCATTGGCGCCAGGGATGAACAACATACTGCGACGTGGTTTCATAGCTGGCTCCATTGTAATTGGGTCTGTTGCGCCGCGCGCAGCGCCGCGGCCTGTACGCGAGCTCGCAAAACACATTCCAGCGCGCCTTTATCATCGACCACCACGTTGGCCTGTTTCACGCCAAGCTGAGCCAGCGTTTCTCTCACTACCGGCTCAATCGCAGCGCCAAACTGTTGTTTCACAATGCTGTCGATTTCCAGCTGAATGCCCGGCTGCGCCGCCGGTCCAATCCTGACCATCACATCGCTGGACTCCAGCGTGCCGGCCAGGGCGTCAATCTTCATTTCCATAGGGGAAAATCCTTAGTTAGGGCATAAAAATCAGGCGGTTTGATGTTCGCTTTCCGCCAGTTGCATCAGAAAAGAGAGGGTCCCCGGCGGCACCAGCGCCGCGACCGCCTGCCAGTTGCGCTGTCGATAGAGTTCACGCACTCGGGAGGCCGACACGGGTCCACCATTTTTTTCGATTCGCGCAAGCTCAACTACTTCAATGGGCGGCGCGTCGCCTGGCGCTTCCAGTAGTGACTTCATGCGCTGGTTGTAATTACGGGTCAGGGGACACAACGGCTCGGTGCCGACAAAGCGATGGGTAATCTGCAGCGCCGGGGCCAGGCGCTCGCGGAAGAGCTGCAGGTCAATCTGGCTGTGGCAGTCATCAACCACCCCTTGCTCTTTCAGGAAATAGCCGGGGAACGTCGCCCGCGAGATCAGATACGCCGAACCGGGATGCAGCGTCACCTTATCGATGCCGGTAATCCCCTGTTCAATGAGCTTGAAGCGATCGTGATAGGAAAAGCAGGACGCATCTTCTTTGACCACAAACAGATGCAGCCAGTCGCACTGGCTGGCCGCCTGTTCTACCAACCAGCGGTGGCCGAGGGTGAATGGATTGGCGTTCATCACGATAGCGCCGATTTTTCTTCCCGGCTGACGGTACATCGCCAGCTGTCGGCAGTAACGAGTCAGTCGTTCGCGGCTATTTTCCATTAGCACGGCGCGGTCGCCCGCCTGGGCTATCGGCCAGAAGCCGGCGCCGGAAAATAACGCAGCATTGCAAGGTTTAGTGAACAAAAACAGTTCGCTGCGCCCCAGCTCATAGGCCAGCGTCAGGAGCTCGGTCAGTAATTTAAGGCTCAGCCCCTCCCCCTGCAGCGAGGGATCGATGGCGATGCATTTCAGCACATTGCCGGCGATAGCACCGCAGCCGACCAGCCGCTGCTGATACTCGGCGATAATCGCCATTTCGCAGTCGGCCTCTAACGACAGTTGATGCTGGCGGAGAAACCGATCGATCGCCTCTCGCCGCGGTTTATCTTTTAATAGTTGAACGCGTTTTAATATCAGTGTCATTTTTTAGCGCTTCGTCATTTCAAAACGAACTGTATTTCGCCAGCGTTCGGCTATGGATTCTTGTATTTAAGTCACAGTTTTTCTCGTGGCTTAATTGGCTTTATGGTTTTTATGTTGTTAATTAATTCAGAATCATAAAAACAATTAAATTAATAAAAAACACGAGTATTCAGTGAAGATAATCACACCTTACCCCTGGATCTATTTATTACTATGCGCCGGTCTTACTACTCCATCAATAAACAGGATAACGTTTATGACTAACATGAGTCAGGCTCCGGCGACGGAGAAAAAGGGCGTTAGCGATCTGCTGGGATTTAAAATCTTCGGCATGCCGCTCCCCCTTTACGCATTTGCGTTAATTACACTATTACTTTCACATTTTTATAACGCTTTACCCACCGATATCGTCGGCGGCTTTGCCATCATGTTTATTATCGGCGCTATATTCGGGGAAATTGGCAATCGCCTGCCAATATTCAACAAATATATCGGTGGCGCTCCGGTGATGATTTTCCTGGTGGCGGCTTATTTTGTCTATGCCGGTATTTTTACGCAGAAAGAAATCGATGCTATCAGCAACGTTATGGATAAGAGTAACTTCCTTAACTTATTCATCGCGGTATTAATTACCGGAGCAATTCTGTCGGTAAACCGCCGCCTGCTGCTGAAATCACTGCTCGGCTATATTCCAACTATCCTGATGGGCATTGTCGGCGCGTCTATTTTTGGCATCGCTATCGGCCTGGTGTTCGGTATTCCAGTGGATCGCATCATGATGCTGTACGTCCTGCCGATCATGGGTGGCGGCAACGGCGCGGGCGCGGTCCCCCTGTCGGAGATTTACCACTCCGTCACCGGTCGTTCTCGCGAAGAGTATTACTCAACCGCTATCGCTATTCTGACCATCGCTAACATCTTCGCCATCGTCTTTGCCGCCGTCCTCGATATCATCGGCAAAAAACACGCCTGGCTGAGCGGCGAAGGGGAACTGGTGCGTAAAGCCTCGTTCAAAGTGGAAGAAGATGAGAAAGCGGGACAAATCACCCATCGCGAAACCGCCGTCGGTCTGGTGCTGTCCACTACCTGCTTCCTGCTGGCCTACGTCGTGGCGAAGAAAATTCTGCCCAGCATTGGCGGTGTGGCTATTCACTATTTCGCGTGGATGGTGCTGATCGTCGCCGCGCTGAACGCCTCCGGGCTGTGCTCACCGGAAATCAAAGCCGGTGCTAAACGCTTGTCTGATTTCTTCTCCAAACAGCTGCTGTGGGTGCTGATGGTCGGGGTCGGCGTCTGCTACACCGACCTACAGGAAATTATCAACGCCATCACCTTCGCTAACGTTGTTATCGCCGCCATTATCGTTATCGGTGCGGTGCTCGGCGCGGCGATCGGTGGCTGGCTGATGGGCTTCTTCCCAATAGAATCGGCCATCACTGCAGGCCTGTGTATGGCCAACCGCGGCGGCTCCGGCGACCTGGAAGTTCTCTCTGCCTGTAACCGTATGAACCTTATCTCTTATGCGCAAATCTCCTCCCGTTTGGGCGGCGGTATTGTGCTGGTCATCGCCAGCATCGTGTTCGGCATGATGATTTAACCCATACGCACGATGGCACGTTGAACTGACAGGTGAAGAACGAATCAGGGTCCCATGCCGGGAGCGGCAGAGGGAAATCCACCCTGCTCCTTAGCCGGAAACGCCAGAAACCTTGTCAGACAGCGCGTCATCGTGCCCCTATTTGAGATGTATAAATGACTGACAATGCCATCCTGTTAGGCGAAGG
>NZ_KV792605.1:0-662 GCF_001808265.1 Klebsiella sp. HMSC16A12 | reverse complement strand
ACCGGTCTGTCGCAACGTCGTGCCTGCAGGCTTACAGGTTTGTCCCTGTCGACCTGCCGTTATGAGGCTCAGCGTCTGGCGGCTGATGCGCATTTATCAGGGCGCATCACTGAGCTGGCACTGGAGCGCAGGCGTTTTGGCTACCGTCGTATTTGGCAATTGCTGCGCCGTGAAGGGCTTCATGTTAATCATAAGCGCGTGTACAGGCTTTATCACCTCAGTGGCCTGGGCGTAAAACGCAGAAGACGTCGTAAAGGGCTGGCAACAGAACGTCTGCCGCTGCTCCGTCCGGCGGCACCCAATCTGACCTGGTCGATGGATTTCGTCATGGACGCATTGGCCACCGGTCGCAGGATCAAGTGCCTTACCTGCGTAGACGACTTCACAAAGGAATGCCTGACGGTCACTGTTGCCTTTGGGATTTCAGGCGTTCAGGTCTCGCGTATTCTGGACAGCATTGCACTGTTTCGAGGCTATCCGGCGACGATAAGAACTGACCAGGGGCCGGAGTTCACTTGCCGTGCACTGGATCAATGGGCCTTTGAGCATGGTGTTGAGTTGCGCTTAATCCAGCCGGGCAAGCCAACGCAGAACGGATTTATTGAGAGCTTTAACGGACGATTTCGCGATGAATGCCTGAATGAGCACTGGTTCAGCGATAT
>NZ_KV792604.1:0-108433 GCF_001808265.1 Klebsiella sp. HMSC16A12 | reverse complement strand
GCGCGAGCGGAACCACCGTAGGTTTTAGCCAGAACGGTAGTGATGGCAGCAGTCAGGGTAGTTTTACCATGGTCAACGTGGCCGATAGTACCAACGTTGACGTGCGGTTTTGTACGTTCAAATTTTTCTTTAGACACGGCTATATTCCTTACTATAGTGCTCTCCCCTTCGGAGAGAGCACGGGACTTAGGTTTTAATCCTGTGGATTATTTACCACGGGCTTCAATAACGGCCTGAGCAACGTTGTTCGGCGCATCATCATACTTCAGGAATTCCATGGTGTATGATGCACGACCTTTGGTCAGAGAACGCAGCTGAGTTGCATAACCGAACATTTCGGACAGCGGTACTTCAGCGTGGATCTTAACGCCGGTTACTTCGGATTCCTGACCGCGCAGCATACCGCGACGACGGCTCAAGTCACCGATAACGTCACCAGTGTTCTCTTCCGGAGTTTCTACTTCAACCTTCATGATCGGCTCAAGCAGAACTGGTTTTGCTTTCTTAAAGCCTTCTTTAAAGGCAATAGACGCAGCCAGTTTAAACGCCAGCTCAGAGGAGTCAACGTCGTGGTAAGAACCGAAGTGCAGACGGATACCCATATCAACTACCGGGTAACCTGCCAGCGGACCAGCTTTCAGCTGTTCCTGGATGCCTTTATCAACGGCCGGGATGTATTCGCCAGGAATTACACCACCTTTGATGTCGTTGATGAACTCGTAACCTTTCGGGTTAGAGCCCGGCTCCAGCGGGTACATGTCGATCACAACGTGACCGTACTGACCACGACCACCAGACTGCTTGGCGTGTTTACCTTCGATATCGGTAACTTTCGCGCGAATCGCTTCACGGTAAGCAACCTGAGGTTTACCGACGTTCGCTTCAACGTTGAATTCACGCTTCATACGGTCAACGATGATGTCGAGGTGCAGCTCACCCATACCGGCGATAATGGTCTGGTTAGACTCTTCGTCAGTCCATACGCGGAAAGACGGGTCTTCTTTAGCCAGACGACCCAGAGCCAGACCCATTTTTTCCTGGTCAGCTTTGGTTTTCGGCTCAACGGCGATGGAGATTACCGGCTCAGGGAATTCCATACGCTCCAGAATGATCGGCGCATCCGGGTCACACAGGGTGTCACCAGTGGTTACGTCTTTCAGACCGATAGCAGCAGCGATGTCGCCCGCGCGAACTTCTTTGATCTCTTCACGTTTGTTAGCGTGCATCTGAACGATACGACCGAAACGCTCACGTGCAGCTTTCACGGAGTTCAGTACGGTATCACCAGAGTTAACCACACCGGAGTACACGCGGAAGAAGGTCAGGTTACCCACGAACGGGTCAGTAGCGATTTTGAACGCCAGTGCAGAGAACGGCTCGTCGTCGCTTGCGTGACGCTCAGCCGGGGTATCTTTACCGTCGTCCAGGATACCGTTGATCGCAGGTACGTCAACCGGGGATGGCAGGTAATCAATTACCGCATCCAGCATCGCCTGAACGCCTTTGTTCTTGAACGCAGAACCACAGGTTACCAGGATGATTTCGTTGTTCAGAACGCGCTGACGCAGAGCTTTTTTGATCTCTTCTTCAGTCAGTTCTTCACCACCCAGGTATTTTTCCATCAGCTCTTCAGAAGCTTCAGCTGCGGATTCGATCAGGTTCTGGTGCCATTCATCAGCCAGGTCCTGCATGTCAGCCGGGATATCTTCGTATTCGAAGGTTACGCCCTGGTCTGCATCGTTCCAGTTGATGGCTTTCATTTTCACCAGGTCAACAACGCCGGTGAAACCTTCTTCAGCACCAATTGCCAGCTGCAGCGGAACCGGGTTCGCGCCCAGACGGGTTTTGATCTGACCAACAACTTTCAGGAAGTTAGCGCCCATGCGGTCCATTTTGTTAACGAACGCGATGCGCGGAACTTTATATTTGTTTGCCTGACGCCATACGGTTTCAGACTGCGGCTGAACACCACCAACTGCGCAGTAAACCATTACCGCACCATCAAGAACACGCATGGAACGTTCTACTTCGATAGTGAAGTCAACGTGCCCCGGGGTGTCGATGATGTTTACGCGGTGCGGTTCATACTGTTTGGCCATACCAGACCAGAATGCAGTAGTCGCAGCGGAAGTGATGGTGATACCACGTTCCTGCTCCTGCTCCATCCAGTCCATGGTAGCGGCGCCGTCATGAACTTCACCGATTTTGTGGTTTACACCGGTGTAGAACAGAATACGTTCGGTAGTAGTGGTTTTACCGGCGTCGATGTGCGCACTGATACCGATGTTACGGTAGCGTGCGATGGGTGTTGTACGAGCCATTTGATTCCTCGTTTATTTCTTTAGGCGTTCAGTTAAGTTATCCAGAGCGGGCGACTCATCTGAAGCGCCCGCCTGGTGACTATGACTCCGAAGGGATTACCAACGGTAGTGAGCGAACGCCTTGTTGGCTTCGGCCATACGGTGAACGTCTTCACGTTTCTTAACTGCAGTACCTTTGTTGTCTGCAGCATCAGTGAGTTCGTTCGCCAGGCGCAGAGCCATGGATTTATCACCGCGTTTACGAGCAGCTTCAACGATCCAACGCATTGCCAGGGCATTACGACGGACCGGACGAACTTCAACTGGAACCTGATAAGTAGAACCACCTACGCGGCGGGACTTAACTTCGACAGTCGGGCGCACGTTTTCGAGCGCAACTTCGAAGGCTTCCAGTTCAGATTTACCAGAACGCTGAGCCAGGGTCTCCAGCGCGCTGTATACGATAGTTTCTGCAGTAGATTTTTTACCATCTACCATCAGGATATTGACAAATTTAGCCAGCAGTTCTGATCCGAACTTCGGATCCGGCAGAATTTTACGCTGACCAATGACGCGACGACGTGGCATGGAAATACTCCGTTGTTAATTCAGGATTGTCCAAAACTCTAAGAGTTTAGTATGACATTAAGATAAATCAGTTTGGCCTTACTTAACGGAGAACCATTAAGCCTTAGGACGCTTCACGCCGTACTTGGAGCGAGCCTGCTTACGGTCTTTAACGCCGGAGCAGTCAAGCGCACCACGAACGGTGTGGTAACGAACACCCGGAAGGTCTTTAACACGACCGCCACGGATCAGGATCACGGAGTGCTCCTGCAGGTTGTGACCTTCACCACCGATGTAGGAGGTGACTTCGAAACCGTTAGTCAGACGCACACGGCAAACTTTACGCAGTGCGGAGTTCGGTTTCTTAGGAGTGGTGGTATATACGCGAGTACATACGCCACGTTTCTGCGGGCAGGCTTCCAGCGCTGGCACGTTGCTCTTTGCAACTTTGCGCGCGCGTGGTTTGCGTACCAGCTGGTTAATTGTTGCCATTAAATAGCTCCTGGTTTTAGCTTTTGCTTCGTAAACACGTAATAAATCGCCTCATATATTATGAGGACGCAGAATTTTAGGGCGGTGCCGAAAAGGTGTCAAGAAATATACAACGATCCCGCCATCACCAGGCCAACTGACCGGCATGTTTGACTGTGAGTCTGACGAAATCAGTATAGCTAACCCTGCCGACACTGTCCGCAATTTGACCAGCCAGCCCGCGGGCGTCAACGTCGTCTTGCAGCACGTATAGGGTTATGGGGGCGGATTGCAGGATCTCAAGGAAGCGACCATCGGCGATGGCCGCGGTGACGCCGTCAGACAGTAGTACCAGATCGTCGCCGTGCTCCATCAAACGAAGCATCGCTGCGATGTCGGCATGCCAGGGGGAAACACTGAGCGTATGGAGCATGGGGGCCTCAGAAACGCAAAATCACATCATATTCATGCAGACGGGCGCGCAGGGCATCCGGCGCCAGGCATTCGACATCCACCACCCACGGGGTCGCGGGATCCAGGCCGCGCTCTCGCGCTGAGTCGGCGCACAGCCAGCACTGGTCGATATCATATAGCGACAGCAATTTAAAGGTAGCGATGTAGTCGCGGGCCAGCACAGCGCCAGGCCGCTGTTCGGGTAAGAGCTGAAACACGCCGTCGCCCACAAAAAACACGCCAATATCGTCGGTGAGCGCGGAGGTTGCTAATAAGGCATCGAGGCCTTCCCTGCCGGCGGCGCTGCCGTGCGGCGCAGAGGAAAATACAAAAGCCACACGTTTCATCAGAACTGCACCATCCGATCGCAAGTAAGCGCCGCTTCCGCTAGCGCGCCGAGCCCGCTCAAGGTAAAACCCGGCTGCAAATTGTGGCCAGGCAGAGCGAGCTGTTGCGCTTCGCGTTCGTCCGTTACGCCACGACGCAGGGCGGCCGCCACGCAGATATGCAGCGCGACGCCGTGCTCATCGTGGAGGGATTGCCACCCGCGCACCAGATCGAACTCATCGCTGGCGGGCGCCGTCAACTGGTTAGCGTTAAGCACGCCTTCGCGATAGAAAAAAACGCACGCCAGCTCATGGCCTTCCTGCAGCACGGCCTGGGCAAATTGCCAGGCGCTGCTCGCCTGCTGCGTGCCATAGGCTGGGCCGGTCACCGTGAGGGCAAAACGCATTACTTATCCAGCCCCTGGAAATCGCCGCTTTTGAACTGGCGAATATAGAGGTAGACGGTGTGCTTGGAGATGTTCAGACGATCGGCTACCTGGTTAATGGCGTCTTTAATATCGAAGATCCCTTTCTCGTAGAGATTCAGCACGATTTGACGGTTTTTCGCATTGTTAGACACGCTGCGATCGGCATTCACCTCTTCAATGGTGAACTCCAGCGTCTGGGCGACCAGATCGTCTACCGAAGAAGCAAAGTTCACCGGCGAGTTCACTTCAGGCGTTTCTGGCGGAATAAAGGTGCTCATGATCTGGGAAAACGGCACATCCAGATTCATGTTGATACACAGCAGACCAATCACCCGGTGATCGCGGTTGCGAATGGCAATCGTCACCGACTTCATCAGTACGCCGCTTTTAGCACGGGTAAAGTAGCATTTGGAAACGCTGCTATCGGCGCCCGTCATATCGTGCAGCATGCGCAGCGCAAGATCGGTAATCGGTGAACCAATTTGGCGGCCGGTATGTTCACCATTGGCGATACGGATGGCAGAGCATTTCAGATCCTGCAAAGAATGCAGCACGATTTCACAGTGCGAACCGATGAGCATCGCCAACCCGTCCACTACCGCTTCATAAGATTTGAGAATATCGAAATCGGTCTGGTCAAAGGGACGTTGATCCAGCAGGTCAAGCTCGCTGGTTTCATTGGTTAAAAGCGACCTGGACATGAAAAAAAGCACTCCTTTTCAGGAGCCTGTCGTTATTGTCAGGGCAGGCTCATCATCATTATTAAGCTATCTAAAGTAATACAGCGCCTGAGGATCTTTCCAGTTTTAATTATATCTGCGCTCAATAAAAAAGCCGCCGCCTCTGACGAGACGGCGGCCTGAACCTGATTACTTCTTAGCGTCAGCTTTCGTGTCCGCGGCTTTCGCATCGCCTGCGGCTTCCGGCTGTGCATCTGCCTTCGGCGCCGGTTTGATATCCAGCAGTTCTACATCAAAGACCAGCGTAGAGTTGGCCGGGATGCCCGGGACGCCAGTTTTACCGTAGGCCAGGTCCGGCGGAATAACCAGCTTGATTTTGCCGCCTTTCTTGATGTTCTTCAGGCCTTCAGTCCAGCCCGGGATCACGCCGTCGAGACGGAAAGAGAGCGGCTCGCCGCGAGTATAAGAGTTATCAAACTCTTTACCGTCGATCAGGGTACCTTTGTAGTTTACCACCACGGTATCGCTGTCTTTCGGCGCATCGCCAGCGCCTTCTTTCTCGACTTTATACAGCAGGCCAGTTTTTGAGGTTTTCACGCCCTTCTCTTTGGCAAAGTTGTCACGGAAAGCTTTGCCTTTGGCTTCGTTCTCAGTGGCGTCTTTTTCCATTTTCTGCTGAGCCGCGGTCTTCACGCGCGTTTCAAAGGCCTGCAGAGTCTGTTCGATCTCCTGGTCGGACAGTTTGCTCTTATCGGCAAACGCGTCCTGTACGCCGGCGATCAGCTGGGCTTTATCCAGCTTAATGCCCAGCTTCTCTTGTTCTTTCAGGGAGTTTTCCATGTAACGCCCCAGGGACGCGCCCAGCGCATAGGCCGATTTCTGATCGTCATTTTTAAATGCCGATTTACTCTCAGCCGCCGGGGCTGCCTTCGTTGCCGTATCTGCAGCGAAGGTCAGCGGTGCATTCAGGGCGACGGCCATTGTGGTCGCCAGCAGCGTTACTTTAAACAGTGATTTCATCCATTTCTCCAGGGCCGGGGCCTCTCGCCCCAGGGTTATCGTAAAAAGCAAAAAACGTACTATAGAACGTTGCCGTTAAAATCTACATACGGACGTTCCTGAATATCGCCTCTTTTAGGACTATTTTTGTATGAATAAGTTTCCTGTACGGCGCAGCGATGCTGCGCGCCAGGGGAAACTTAAGTAGAATCCGCCCGCAGGATCAGACTAAAGAGGTTACCCATGCACGATAGCACATTAGAAACGCGCCTTGCGGAGCTGGAAAGCCGGCTGGCGTTTCAGGAAATCACCATCGAAGACCTCAACAAAACCGTGACCGCCCACGAGATCGAGATGGCGAAGATGCGGGAGCATATGCGTCTGATGATCGAGAAGCTGAAGGCGACCCAACCCTCCCATATCGCCTCCCAGGCGGAAGAAACGCCACCGCCGCACTATTGAGGCGTAAAAAAAGCGGGTTTCCCCGCTTTTTTGTCGTCTTCGTGCCGAAGCGCAAAGATTAGTGGCAGCCGCAGCCACCGTGGCCGCCGCAGCCGCCTTTACCATGGTCGTGACCATGATCGTGGCCGTGGCCGCCGCAGCAACCGTCATGACCATGGTCATGATCGTGATCGTGGCCATGCGCGCCATGCACGTGACCGTGCTCCAGCTCTTCCGCAGTCGCTTCGCGGATGGCGACGACTTCCACATTAAACTTCAGGTTCTGGCCAGCCAGCATGTGGTTGCCATCAACCACAACGTGGTCGTCTTCAACTTCAGTGATTTCTACTGGTACCGGACCCTGATCGGTTTCCGCCAGGAAGCGCATGCCAACCTGCAGTTCATCAACGCCCATGAAGACGTCTTTCGGTACACGCTGCACCAGGTTTTCGTCATACTGACCGTAAGCGTCGTTAGCGCCGACGGCAACGTCAAATTTGTCGCCCACTTCGTGGCCATCCAGCGCGTTTTCCAGGCCGGAAATCAGGGAGCCGTGACCGTGCAGGTAATCCAGCGGCGCGCTTACCGGAGACTCATCAACCAACACACCGTCTTCTGTACGTACCTGATAGGCCAGGCTGACCACCAGGTCTTTTGCTACTTTCATGATATCTCCTGAGATGGGAAGAATAGTGGCGCAGATTGTAGCGGAATTCTGCTGCCGTGTACCCTTTAGCTTAAAAAAAGCCGACGGATAACGCTAGTCGGGATGAAAAATGCCAATCACCTGCTCCTCTTTGCGTACATGCTCACGGGCCTCTTTATCTGCCTCACGCATCTGATGACCGCACTTAACGCACTCAACAACATCGACATTATTCTCACGCCACATTGCCAGCGAATCCTGCGCCTGGCACGCCGGACATTTCGCCCCGGCAATAAAACGTTTACGCACTGCCATAAGATTTACCTTTATTCAAACTCGTCCCAGCCGTCCAGCTGCCGGCTCTCTTTCTGCATTTCGCGCTGGAAAATCTCTTCCAGTTCGCGCCGGGCCTCCCGCACGCGTGATATCTGTACCGTATCAGTATGCACTGGCATTAGCTCGCGCAGCATTCGCATATCGAGGCGTCGGAAGTGCAGCTGCGCGCGCTGGGCCTGGTGAGGATGCATTCCGAGGGTGATGAGCGCTTTGCGCCCCAGCTCCAACGCACTGGAGAAAGTTTCACGAGAAAACTGCGTCACGCCGGCCTGCAGCAGCTCATGCGCCTCAACGCGCCCGCGAGCGCGGGCCAGAATATGCAGATGTGGAAAGTGTTGTTGACACATTTCCACCAGCCGCATGGTATCTTCTGGCTCATTACAGGTGATGACGATCGACTGCGCCTCTTCCGCTCCCGCCGAGCGCAGCAGCTCCAGCTGGGTGGCATCGCCAAAATAGACTTTATAGCCATAGTTGCGCATCAGATTTACCGCGCTGATGTCCCGCTCCAGTACCGTAATACGCATCTTATTGGCCATCAGCAGGCGACCAATGACCTGACCAAAGCGACCAAACCCGACAATAATCACCTGTGGCTTGTCATCTTCCACCCACGGCGCCTCACCGGTATCGTCCGCCGGGTTCAGCCGTCGCGACAATAGCTTATCTATCCCCTTCATCAGCAGCGGCGTCGTCATCATCGACAACGTTACCGCCACCAGCAGCAGCGCCATCTGGTCGTGCTGAAACAACCGCTGAGAGGCGGGCAGCGAAAAGAGGACAAACGCGAACTCGCCGCCCTGGCTTAATACGCCCGCGAACTGCATCCGCTCGGAACTTCGCAGGCCATAGAGACGGGCCAGCAGATAGAGCACCAGCATTTTTACCGCCACCAGCACCGCCACGCTCACCGCCACCCACAGCAGATGGGTATACAGTACGCCAAGGTTCAGCGCCATGCCGACGGAAATAAAGAACAACCCGAGCAGCAGCCCCTTGAACGGATCGATAGCGATCTCCAGTTCGTGGCGATACTCACTTTCCGCCAGCAGCACGCCGGCAATAAAGGTGCCCAGCGCCATCGACAGCCCCAGCGCCTCCATAAACAGGGCTGATCCGAGGACCAACAGCAGCGTGGCGGCAGTGAACACCTCCCTGACCCCCGAGCTGGCGATAAAACGGAACACCGGCCGCAGCAGATAGCGTCCGCCAATCAGCATCCCGGCAAAGGCCAGGACCTTCATGCCGACCGTCAACCAGTTCACATGCTCATCCGCTGAACCGGCCAGCAGGGGCACCAGCGCCAGCGCCGGGATCACCGCCAGATCCTGAAACAGCAGCACCGAAAAGCCTAGCTGTCCCGCTTCGCTGCGGCTCATTCCCTTCTCACGCATCAGCTGCAGCGCCATGGCGGTGGAAGACATCGCCAGGCCGATCCCGCCGACCACCGCCGCCTGCCATGAAAACCCGGTCGTCATCAGCAACCCACCGAGGATCGCCGCGCTGAGCATCACCTGCGCCGCGCCAACGCCGAAGATGGAGCTCCGCAGTCGCCATAGCTTGGCGGGATTGAGCTCCAGGCCGATGATAAACATCAGAAACACTACGCCGAGCTCAGAGAAATGGAGAATTTCATCCACATCGCTGATAAACCCGAGCCCCCACGGACCAATGGCGATCCCGGCCAGCAGATAGCCCAGCACCGCGCCAATCCCCAGTCTTGAAGCCAGAGGGACGGCGATGACGGCCGCGAACAAAAACAACACCCCCGCCAGCAGCAAATCAGATCCCGCCATGGACACCTCCGGCGGCGATGGGGTTGGCCAACCAGTCCCGGTAGGCCAGGGCGCGGCTGCGCAGCTCCTCTGGCTGCTGCCTCCGGGCCCAGTAGACGATAATGGGGCTCATCCAGTGCATACGGCACATGCCGGCGGTCAGTTCAAAAGGACGTAAAATATCGTTCATCGGATAGCGATTAGCATCGCGACGGTAGGCGCTCTCAGGCTCGCCGGTAGTGATCACGCTGCGCCAGTACTTTCCCGCCAGTTCGTTCCCTCCGGCGCCGCTGGCGAAGCCGCGGCTTAACACACGATCCAGCCACTCCTTAAGCAGCGCCGGACAGCTCCAGGTATATAAAGGGTGCTGGAAAACAATCACCTCATGCTGGCGCAGCAGGTCCTGTTCGTAAGCAATATCGATAAAAAAATCCGGATAGTGCGCGTAGAGATCGTGCACGGTGACGTTCGGCAACTGTAAGGCCGGCTCTAATAAAACCCGGTTGGCCACGGAATCCTGAGATTCTGGGTGGGCATACAGCAGCAACACTTTCGCTGTCTGAGACATCATTCCCCTCCCGTAGGTCTTCTGGCGGCCTGCACAGCCCCGGCGTTTTGACACAGCCAGAATGACTTTGTGTATCGTCTTCGTTTTGGGCTACCATGGCGGCCCGGTGAAGCGATTCGCTTCCACACTACATTATCATAATGACAAATTAACATAGTCTGAACATACGGCGCCTTATGATTGTTTTCTCCTCGTTACAAATTCGTCGCGGCGTACGCGTCCTGCTGGACAACGCCACCGCTACCATCAATCCTGGCCAAAAGGTCGGTCTGGTGGGGAAAAACGGCTGCGGGAAATCGACGCTGCTATCGCTTTTGAAAAACGAGATAAGCGCTGACGGCGGCAGTATGACCTATCCCGGCAACTGGCAGCTGGCCTGGGTGAATCAGGAAACCCCGGCGCTACCGCAGCCGGCAATCGATTATGTCATTGACGGCGATCGAGAGTATCGCCAGCTGGAGGCCGCGCTCCAGCAGGCTAACGAACGCAACGACGGTCATGCTATCGCCACCGTCCACAGTAAGCTGGACGCCATCGACGCCTGGACGATCCGTTCGCGCGCCGCCAGCCTGCTGCACGGTCTGGGTTTCAGCAATGAACAGCTTGAGCGGCCGGTCAGCGATTTTTCCGGCGGCTGGCGTATGCGCCTTAACCTCGCCCAGGCGCTGATCTGCCGCTCCGATCTGCTGCTGCTCGATGAACCGACTAACCACCTCGATCTCGATGCGGTGATCTGGCTGGAGAAGTGGCTGAAGGGCTATACGGGAACGCTGATCCTCATCTCCCACGATCGCGATTTTCTCGATCCTATCGTCGACAAAATTATCCATATCGAACAGCAGACAATGTTTGAGTACACCGGCAACTACAGTTCGTTTGAAGTGCAGCGCGCCACCCGCCTCGCTCAGCAGCAGGCGATGTACGAAAGCCAGCAGCAGCGCGTCGCGCACCTGCAAAGCTATATCGATCGCTTCCGTGCCAAAGCCACCAAGGCCAAGCAGGCGCAAAGCCGGATCAAAATGCTGGAGAGGATGGAGCTTATCGCTCCGGCGCACGTGGATAACCCGTTCCACTTCAGCTTCCGCCAGCCGGAGAGCTTGCCTAACCCGCTGCTGAAGATGGAGAAAGTCAGCGCCGGCTACGGCGAGCGTATTATTCTCGACTCCATCAAGCTTAACCTGGTGCCGGGCTCGCGTATCGGCCTGCTGGGCCGCAACGGCGCCGGGAAGTCGACGCTGATTAAGCTCCTGGCAGGCGAGCTCCAGCCCGTAAGCGGCGAGATCGGCCTCGCGAAAGGCATCAAGCTCGGCTACTTCGCCCAGCATCAGCTGGAATTCCTGCGCGCCGATGAGTCGCCGCTGCAGCACCTGGCGCGTCTGGCGCCGCAGGAGCTGGAGCAGAAGCTGCGTGATTATCTCGGCGGCTTTGGTTTCCAGGGCGATAAGGTGAGCGAAGAAACCCGCCGCTTCTCCGGTGGAGAAAAGGCGCGCCTGGTACTGGCCCTGATCGTCTGGCAGCGCCCTAACCTGCTGCTGCTCGATGAACCGACCAACCACCTTGACCTCGATATGCGTCAGGCCTTAACCGAAGCGCTGATCGACTTTGAAGGGGCGCTGGTGGTCGTATCGCACGATCGGCACCTGATCCGTTCCACCACTGACGATCTGTACCTCGTCCACGATGGTAAAGTCGAGCCGTTCGACGGCGATCTGGAAGATTATCAGCAGTGGCTCAGCGACTCGCAAAAACAGGAGTCCCAGAGCGGCGAGGCGCCAAAAGAGAGCGGCAATAGCGCCCAGGCGCGCAAAGACCAGAAGCGTCGGGAAGCGGAGCTGCGCAGCCAGACCCAACCGCTGCGCAAAGAGATCGCCCGTCTGGAAAAAGAGATGGACAAGCTCAACGCGCAGTTGGCCAGTGCGGAAGAAAAACTTGGCGACAGTGAGCTTTATGACGCCTCACGTAAAGCCGAGCTGACCGAATGCCTGCAGCAACAGGCCAGCGCGAAGTCCGGGCTGGAGGAGTGCGAGATGGCCTGGCTGGAGGCCCAGGAGCAGCTGGAGCGCATGCTTCAGGAAGGCTAAACTCTTCCTCTTCATCCTGCCTGCGCGTACGCTGCCGCTGGCAGGGTGGGTTTCTGCCCTCTTCATGGCCTGGCCATCAGCGACATCAATGATTTGTTTTTGCTGTAAGCTGGCGTCACTGGCCGCAAGACCACATATTGGCTAACCCCCTGCATGCCCTGCGCGGTATAGTCATCATCACGTTTATTAATTGTTCTGGTGCTATGGTTGAAATCATCCCCACAGACATGACGCCCCCCGAAAACGATTCGCGTGAGTTCCATCCGATGCGCGGCGTGGGCAATCGTCATCTGCAAACCATGCTGCCGCGGCTGATTCGCCGTAAATTGCGCTTTACCCCGCACTGGCAGCGCCTCGAGCTGCCGGACGGCGATTTTGTCGATCTGGCCTGGAGCGAAGACCCGCACCAGGCGCGCCATAAGCCGCGCCTCGTCGTTTTTCACGGCCTGGAAGGCAGTCTGCACAGCCCGTACGCCCATGGTCTGATCCACGCGGCGATGCAGCGCGGCTGGCTGGGCGTGGTGATGCATTTCCGCGGCTGCAGCGGCGAACCTAACCGCAATCACCGCATCTATCACTCCGGCGAAACGGAAGATGGCACCTGGTTTTTGCACTGGCTGAAGCGCGAGTTTGGTCCCGCGCCGACCGCGGCCGTCGGCTATTCGCTGGGCGGCAATATGCTGGGCTGCCTGCTGGCAGAAGAAGGCGACCGCTGCCCGCTGGATGCGGCGGTGATCGTCTCCGCGCCTTTCATGCTCGAAGCCTGCAGCTATCATATGGATAAGGGCTTCTCGCGGGTTTATCAGCGCTATCTGCTCAATCTGTTAAAAGCCAACGCTTCACGCAAGCTGAAAGCGTACCCGGGCTCGCTGCCCGTCGATTTACGCCAGCTCAAAGGGATGCGCCGCATCCGGGAATTTGACGATATGATCACCGCCAAAATCCATGGCTTTGCCGATGCGCTGGATTATTACCGGCAATGCAGCGCCATGCCGCGGCTCAGCGATATCACTAAGCCGACGCTCATCATTCACGCGAAAGACGATCCGTTTATGGATCACCACTCTATTCCGCCGCAGGAGCAACTGCCCGCGAACGTAGAGTATCAATTGACCGAGCAAGGCGGCCACGTTGGTTTTGTCAGCGGCACTCTGCGTAAACCGGAGATGTGGCTGGAAAGACGCATTCCCGACTGGTTAAACCGCTGGCTGGAGGTTCCCGCATGATTATTCCCTGGCAGGATCTGGATCCCGAAACGCTGGATAACCTGATTGAAAGCTTTGTGTTACGTGAAGGCACCGATTATGGTGAACATGAACGTTCACTTGCCGATAAAGTCGCCGATGTAAAACAGCAGCTGAAACGCGGAGAGGCGGTCCTTGTGTGGTCGGAACTGCATGAGACAGTCAATATTATGCCGCGCGCGCTGTTTAACGGCTAAGGCGACGCCACTACATCGTTTAACCAGGGAGTTGTTATGTCTGCCAAACATCCGGTGATCGCCGTCACGGGCTCCAGCGGCGCGGGCACTACCACCACCAGCCTTGCCTTTCGCAAAATCTTCGCGCAGCTAAACCTGCACGCCGCGGAGGTGGAAGGCGATAGCTTTCATCGCTACACCCGCCCGGAAATGGACATGGCGATCCGTAAGGCGCGGGATCAGGGCAAACATATCAGCTACTTTGGCCCGGAGGCGAACGACTTCGGCCTGCTGGAGCAGACCTTTGTCGACTATGGTCGCCACGGCAAAGGTCAGTCGCGGAAATACCTCCACACCTATGACGAAGCCGTGCCGTGGAATCAGGTGCCGGGGACCTTTACCCCCTGGCAGCCGCTGCCGGAGCCGACAGACGTGCTGTTCTATGAGGGGCTGCACGGCGGGGTTGTCACGCCGCAGCATGATGTCGCCAGCCATGTCGACCTGCTGGTCGGGGTGGTGCCTATCGTTAACCTCGAGTGGATCCAAAAGCTTATTCGCGACACCAGCGAACGCGGCCACTCCCGGGAGGCGGTGATGGACTCGGTCGTCCGCTCGATGGAAGATTACATCAACTTCATTACGCCGCAATTTTCCCGCACCCATATCAACTTTCAGCGCGTGCCGACGGTGGACACCTCCAACCCGTTTGCCGCCAAAGCGATCCCCTCGCTGGACGAGAGCTTTGTGGTGATCCATTTCCGCAATCTGCAGAATATCGATTTCCCCTGGCTGTTGGCGATGCTGCAGGGCTCGTTTATCTCGCACATGAACACCCTGGTGGTGCCGGGCGGTAAAATGGGGCTGGCGATGGAGCTTATCATGACGCCGCTGGTCGAGCGCCTGATGGAAGGCCGTAAGATAGGCTAACCAAAAAACCCCGGCCTGGCCGGGGTTGAGATTCGATACAACGGCAGGCGAAGACTACGCCTCGATCACTTCATAGGAGTGAGTGATGTTCACCGCTTTTTCCAGCATCAGCGCCACCGAGCAGTATTTCTCTGCCGACAGGTCCACCGCCCGGGAGACCGCGGCATCTTTCAGCGCCTTGCCGGTGACGATAAAATGCAGATTAATATGCGTGAACAGACGCGGAGCCTCTTCGCGACGCTCGGAGGTCAGCTTCACTTCGCAATTGGTCACGTCGTGACGACCTTTTTGCAGAATGGAGACCACATCGATCGCACTGCAACCGCCCGCCGCCATCAGCACCATCTCCATCGGGCTGGGAGCCTTATCCCCGGAGTTGCCATCCATCAGAATCTGGTGTCCCGATGCGGACTCCCCGATAAAGGTTAACCCTTCTACCCATTTCACACGCGCTTGCATAAAATTTAACTCCAGTATCGCAATATTCCTGTCAGATTACGCGCACATAACAATTCTCGCAACGGAAGGCGACCTGCGTCATGCTGAAGCGAGACACCAGGAGACATGCGGCGAAAGCTATGCTAAAACAGTCTGGATGCTACAGTAATACATTGATGTACTGCATGTATGCAGAGGAGTTCACATTACGGGCTGTCGAAAAATCATCAGCCAGCTTCCCAGGTATAGGGAAACAATACGATTGCATGCCCGGACGCCGTGTAGTGTCGGCGCCCGGAGATAGCTTATAACAGAGGATAACCGCGCATGGTGCTTGGCAAACCGCAAACAGACCCTACCCTTGAATGGTTCTTGTCTCATTGCCACATTCATAAGTACCCATCAAAGAGCACGCTGATCCACCAGGGTGAAAAAGCAGAAACGCTGTACTACATCGTTAAAGGCTCCGTGGCTGTACTCATCAAGGATGAAGAAGGTAAAGAGATGATCCTCTCCTACCTCAACCAGGGCGATTTCATCGGTGAATTAGGCCTGTTTGAAGAGGGTCAGGAGCGTAGCGCCTGGGTACGGGCGAAAACCGCATGTGAAGTGGCCGAAATCTCTTATAAGAAATTCCGTCAGCTGATCCAGGTGAACCCGGACATTCTGATGCGTCTCTCTTCGCAAATGGCTCGCCGTCTGCAGGTCACGTCTGAGAAAGTGGGCAACCTGGCCTTCCTCGACGTGACGGGCCGTATCGCCCAGACGCTGCTGAACCTGGCGAAGCAACCGGATGCCATGACCCACCCGGACGGTATGCAAATTAAAATTACCCGCCAGGAAATTGGTCAGATCGTCGGCTGCTCTCGTGAAACCGTTGGTCGTATTTTGAAAATGCTGGAAGATCAGAACCTGATTTCCGCGCACGGTAAAACCATCGTCGTCTACGGCACCCGTTAAGTTGCTAAGCGGCGTATTGCTCCCGCAGTACGCCGTTTTTGTTTTTCCCTCATGTGGCGCAGGCTGATTTACCACCCGGAAGTCAACTATGCACTGCGGCAAACGCTGGTGCTGTGTCTGCCCGTGGCCATCGGTCTTCTGCTCGGCCATCTCCAGCAGGGGCTGTTATTTTCCTTAGTCCCCGCCTGCTGCAACATTGCCGGTCTTGATACCCCGCATAAGCGCTTTTTCAAACGCCTGATTATCGGCGGCTGCCTGTTTGCCGGATGCAGTCTGGTGGTGCAGTTGCTGCTTGCCCAGTCGATACCCCTGCCGTTTATTCTCAGCGGCCTGGCGCTCTTGCTCGGCGTTACCGCGGAGATCAGTTCGCTGCACGCGCGGCTGCTGCCCGCGTCGCTGATCGCCGCCATCTTTACCCTGAGCCTGGCGGGCAATATGCCCATCTGGGAGCCGCTGCTGATCTACGCCTTCGGCACGCTGTGGTACGGCGTGTTTAACTGGTTCTGGTTCTGGCTGTGGCGCGAACAGCCGCTACGGGAGTCGCTTAGCCTGCTTTACCGGGAGCTGGCGGACTACTGTGAAGCCAAATACAGCCTGCTGACCCAGCATACCGATCCCTCGACCGCCCTGCCGCCGCTGCTCACCCGCCAGCAGAAAGTGGTCGATCTGATTACCCAGTGCTATCAGCAGATGCATATGCTGGCCGCTAACCAACGCAACGATCATAAGCGCCTGCTGCGGGCGTTTCAGATGGGGCTGGATCTGCAGGAGCATATTTCGGTCAGCCTGCATCAGCCGGAAGAGGTGCAAAAGCTGGTGGAACGCAGCCATGCCGAAGCGGTGATCCGCTGGAACGCGCAGACCGTCGCCGCCCGCCTGCGCGTGCTGGCGGATGACATGCTCTATCATCGCTTTCCAAAGCGCTTTCAGATGGATAAACAGATCGAGGCTCTGGAAAAGATCGCCAGACAACATCCGGATAACCCGGTCGGCCACTTCTGCGCCTGGCACTTCAGCCGCATCGCCCGGGTGCTGCATACCCAGCGCCCGCTGTATGCCCGGGACCTGATGGCCGACAAAGAGCGTCGTTTACCGCTATTGCCCGCGCTAAAGAACTACCTGTCGCTAAAATCGCCCGCGCTGCGCAATGCCGCCCGCATCAGCGTGATGCTGAGCGTCGCCAGCCTGATGGGCAACGCCCTGCACTTGCCTAAGCCCTACTGGATCCTGATGACGGTGCTTTTCGTCACCCAGAACGGCTATGGCGCCACCCGGGTGCGTATTGTTCACCGGGCGGCAGGGACGCTCGCCGGCCTGACGATCGCCGGGCTGACCTTGCATTTTCACGTTCCGGAGAGCTACACCCTGAGCGGGATGCTGCTGATTACCCTGCTCAGCTATCTGATCATTCGCAAACACTATGGCTGGGCGATGGTTGGGTTTACGGTGACGGCGGTATATACCCTGCAGCTGCTGACGCTTAACGGCGAACAGTTTATTATCGCCCGGCTGATCGACACCCTTATCGGCTGCCTGATCGCCTTCGGCGGGATGGTCTGGCTGTGGCCGCAGTGGCAGAGCGGCCTGCTGAAAAAAAACGCCCACGATGCGCTGGAGGCCGACCAGCAGGCAATTCGCCTGATCCTCAGCGCCGATCCAAAAGCCCCCGCGCTGGCCTATCAACGCATGCGCGTCAACCAGGCGCACAACGCGCTCTACAACTCCCTGAATCAGGCGATGCAGGAACCCGGGTTTAATACCCACTATCTGGAAGATATGAAGCTGTGGGTGACGCACAGCCAGTTTATCGTCGAACACATCAACGCTATGACCACCCTGGCCCGGGAGCATACGATGCTGACCCCGGATCTTGCCCAGCGCTATCTCGAATCCTGTGAGATTGCGCTGCAGCGCTGCCAGCAGCGGCTGGACAGCGATGGTCCCGGCAGCGCAGGGGATGCCAATATTATGGAGTCGCCGGAAAGCGAGGCGCCGATCGGTCCGTTAAGCACCATGGAGCAGCATCTGCAACGCATTCTGGGCCATCTGAACACCATGCACACCATTTCGTCAGTGGCATGGCGTCAGCGGCCGCACCATGGCATCTGGCTGCGGAAGATCAACCGTTAATCACCTTTGCCACCGCCTGGGCAAAGCGCGCCATCCCTTCAGTAATATCCTGCTCGTCGATGATCAGCGAGGGAACAAAACGCATCACGTCCGGCCCGGCGTTGAGCACCATGACGCCGGCGTCGGCCGCGGCATAGAGGAAATCACGCGCGCGGCCTTTGTGCTGCGGCTTGAGTTCCGCGCCGATCAGCAGGCCCATCCCGCGTATATCACTGAACAGATCAAACTCGGCATCCAGCCGCTGCAGGTGTTTGACGAATAGTTCGCGCTTCGCGCTCACGCCATCCAGCACCGCCGGGGTATTGATCAGATCGAAGGCGGCGTTGGCGACCGCGCAGGCCAGCGGGTTGCCGCCGTAGGTTGAGCCATGGGAGCCCGCATGGAAGGCGCTGGCGATCTCGTGGGTGGTCAGCATGGCGCTGACCGGGAAGCCGCCGCCCAGCGCTTTGGCGCTGGTCAGAATATCCGGGGTCACGCCGTAGTGCATATAGGCGAACAGCGATCCGGTACGCCCCATACCACACTGTACTTCATCAAAGACGAGCAGCGCCTGGTGCTGATCGCACAGCTCGCGCAGTCCCTGCAGAAAAGCCGGCGTGGCCGCCGTCACGCCGCCTTCGCCCTGAATCGGCTCCACCACCACCGCGCAGGTGTGGTCATCCATCACCGCTTTTACCGCCTGCAGATCGTTGAAGGGAACATGGACAATATCCGCCGGTTTTGGGCCGAAACCATCGGAATACTTCGGCTGACCGCCGACGGAAACGGTAAACAGGGAGCGGCCATGAAAGGCATTATGGAAGGCGATGATTTTGGTTTTATACGGGCTATGGCGGGTCACCGCATAGTGACGCGCCAGCTTAAAGGCCGTTTCATTGGCTTCGGTGCCGGAGTTCATAAACACCGCGCGCTCGGCGAAGGTAGCCTCGACAAGTTTACGTCCCAGACGCAGCGCCGGCTCATTGGTAAAGACGTTGCTGGTGTGCCACAGCATTTCGCCCTGCTGATGCAGCGCCGCCACCAGCGCCGGATGGCAATGGCCAAGCGCCGTCACCGCGATACCGCCGGCGAAATCGATATACTCTTTCCCCTGCTGATCCCAGACGCGGCTGCCTTTCCCCTTCACCGGGATGAATTCTGCCGGTGCATAAATTGGCAAAATAACTTCATCGAATGTGGCGCGGGTGATTGCCGGTTGTTCAGTTGCCATGTCTTGCCCATCCCTCTTCGTTACGCAGATGCGATTATGATAATCTAATCACAAAATATGCATAAAAAATCAGTCAATAGCAACTGAAAATCACCGTTTCAAAAAGTTGGCCAGCAATTGATGGCCCTGCTCGCTGAGGATACTTTCCGGATGAAACTGCACGCCCTCGAGATCCCATTCGCGGTGACGGATCCCCATAATCTCACCGCTGGCGCTGCGGGCAGTGACGTTAAACTCGGACGGGAGCGTCGGCGGGTCAATCACCAGCGAGTGATAGCGGGTCACCGTCAGGGGATTATTCAGCCCCTGAAACACCCCTTCGCCGTTATGCTCGATAAGCGAGGTTTTGCCATGCATGACCTGGGCCGCCCGCACGATAGTCGCGCCAAACGCCTGGGCGATCGCCTGATGCCCGAGACAGACGCCCAGCAGCGGCGTTTTTCCGGCATAGTGGCGGATAACCGCGAGGGAAATCCCCGCCTCATCCGGCGTGCAGGGGCCTGGCGAGATCACGATTTTCTCCGGCGCCAGCGCCGCTATCTCCTCCAGCGTCAACGCATCGTTGCGTCTGACCAGTACTTCCGCCCCCAGTTCGCAGAAGTACTGATACAGATTCCAGGTGAAAGAGTCATAGTTATCGATAAGCAGGATCATAGCGGCTCCGGAACAATCAAAACCGGGCTATTCTACTCAGATTCCCGCGCTTCGCTTACCACTTTGCGAAAGATCGCCACCAGCGGGGCCAGATCGCCCATCGCGCTCTGCTGGCAGGCCGCACTCCAGCCGGCGGGGTCAACGTCACGCCAGTTAAGAAGGTAGCCGGCATGTATCGCCAGCTGTTCAAAGAAAATGCGCTGGGTCAGGCCATTGCCAAGACGAAAAGGGTGCAGCACATTAATTTCACCATAGAACCAGCTCAGGCGTTCGATGAAGGTATCGCGCGGCAGGCCATTGAGATAATCCTCCTGCTCAAGGGCCTGCATCAGGGCATTCCCCTCCTCCTCGATCCGGGCAAAGTGGCAGAACGGCGTATCGCCCAGGTAGAGGTTCACTTCACGCAAGCGGCCCGCCCAGTCAAACAGATCCTGATACAACTGGTGATGAATAGCGCACAGATAGGGTAAGCCGCGCACCCGCGGGCCCAGCGGCAGAGTGGCCGCCCGCAGCGCTGTCATCTCAAAGGCGGCCTGCTGCAGATTTTTAGCCTGGCGGATGCCGAGACGGTTGCGCAGCACGTTCAGCGCCGGATAGAGATAAGGATCGCGTTCATCGCCGAATTTATCGCTCATACTCCCTCCGCAACGTCGCCAGACGCGCCAGCGCCTCTTCGGCAGTCAGCGTAACCAGCGGCACCGTCACGCCTTCAAGGCGACGGCTGGCCTGAAAATTGGTATTGCGTGTCTGTTCCCAGAGTCGGGATTTTTGCTTATCGGTGAGTGGACGCATCGTCGCCCCCCTTATCGTCCCCTGTGTGCCACAAGTATAAGCAGCAATTTCAGGTTATGCCGGGAGGCGACCGGGCGCGGCGATAGACCACCGCGCCGCGGGAGGATTAGGGCAGCACTTTCGCAGAGAGGATAACGACCGGTTTGGTCGGCACATTCTGGTACGGACCAACGTTATGGGTCTGGACCTGGGAGATCTTATCCGCAACATCCATCCCCTTCACCACTTTGCCGAATACCGCATAGCCAAAGTCGCGCTGGCCATGGTCGAGGAAGGCGTTATCCGCCACGTTGATGAAGAACTGACTGGTGGCGCTATCCTGATCGGCGGTACGCGCCATCGCGATGGTGCCGCGGGTGTTGCGCAGGCCGTTGTCTGCTTCATTCTTGATCGGCGGGTTAGGCTGCTTCTGCTGCATCTGTTCGTTAAAGCCGCCGCCCTGCACCATGAATCCCGGGATCACGCGGTGAAAGGTGGTGTTGTTGTAGAAGCCGCTGTTGACGTACTTCAGGAAGTTATCCACGGAAATCGGGGCTTTCTGGCTGTTTAACTCAAGCTCAATGTTACCTGCCGAAGTGGTCAGCAGCACATGCGGATCGCCCTTTGCCGCCATGGCCGGGGAGAACGCTGAAATAGCGAAAACGGCAGCCATCGCCGCCAGTGTTGATTTGAGCATGGAAATTCCTTAACGGAGCAGAATAAAAGCGAGTGCCTTGATTCTAAAGAGCCTTTGCATCCTGGGCCAGCCTTTTACCAAATTTTACTTAGCTGTAATAATTGTAACCGCGCAAACGATCTCCTTTGCAGCGAACAAGCGTGATGCAGATCACATTAAAACATGCAAAAGATAACCCATTTCACAATAAACATTTAATTACATCACCTGAACGAATAAAATCTGTCCGCCCGGCGCAGCGTCAACGCGCTTTACCTTTCTATTCACAGGCCAGTCATGACTAACAGCAACCGTATTAAGCTCACATGGATCAGCTTCTTCTCCTACGCCCTGACCGGCGCGTTGGTGATCGTCACCGGGATGGTGATGGGTAACATTGCGGATTATTTCCATCTGCCCGTTTCCAGTATGAGCAACACCTTTACCTTTCTGAACGCCGGTATTCTTATCTCCATCTTCCTCAATGCCTGGCTGATGGAAATCGTGCCGCTGAAAACTCAGCTGCGCTTTGGCTTTATTTTGATGGTGCTGGCGGTGGCCGGCCTGATGCTCAGCCACAGCCTGGCGCTGTTCTCCGCGTCAATGTTCGTTCTTGGCCTGGTGAGCGGGATCACCATGTCGATCGGGACCTTCCTGATCACCCATATGTATGAAGGCCGTCAGCGCGGGGCGCGTCTGCTGTTTACCGACTCCTTCTTTAGCATGGCGGGCATGATTTTCCCGATGGTCGCCGCCGTCCTGCTGGCGCGCAGCATCGAGTGGTACTGGGTCTACGCCTGTATTGGTCTGGTGTATGTCGCTATTTTCGTCCTGACTTTCGGCTGTGATTTCCCGGTGCTGGGCAAAAAAGCCCAGAGTGAAAACAGCCAGCCGGTGGTGAAAGAGAAGTGGGGCATTGGCGTACTGTTCCTCTCCGTTGCGGCGCTGTGCTACATCCTCGGTCAGCTGGGCTTTATCTCCTGGGTACCGGAATATGCGAAGAGCCTGGGCATGAGCCTCGGCGACGCCGGTAAACTGGTGAGCGATTTCTGGATGTCCTACATGATCGGCATGTGGTCATTCAGCTTCATCCTGCGCTTCTTCGACCTGCAGCGTATCTTAACCGTCCTCGCCGGGCTCGCGACGGTGCTGATGTACCTGTTTATCAATGGTTCGCCGGAGCATATGCCGTGGTTTATTCTGACCCTGGGCTTCTTCTCCAGCGCCATTTACACCTCGATCATTACGCTCGGTTCGCAGCAGACGCGGGTCGCTTCGCCGAAGCTGGTGAACTTTATCCTCACCTGCGGCACCATCGGCACTATGCTCACTTTCGTGGTCACCGGCCCGATTGTGGCGGCCAGCGGTCCCCTGGCCGCGCTGCACACCGCTAACGGCCTCTACGCCGTGGTATTCGTAATGTGCTTTATCCTCGGCTTCGTCTCCCGTCATCGCCAGAACAACGCTCAGGCGGCGTCTCACTAAGCCTTCGGCCCCTTTGCATCCGCAAGGGGGCTGTTCCTCATAAAAGAAAGCTCCTCGCCACCGCGGTCAGTTTGGATCCAGCTTTGCGCCGGCTGGGTGGTCGCGATCACCCTTCCCTGGCGAATTGACCAGCGCACCGGCACCTGGCAGCGGACGGCCTCAAAGCCATTCTCCGCCGGGAGAATGATCAGGTTAGCCGGGTTGCCGCTGACAATGCCGTAATCCTCGAGGCCAAACGTGCGGGCGCTGTTGTCGGTGATAAGCTGCAGGCCGTCGTTGATCTGCTGGTAGCCCATCAGCTGGCAAACATGGAGCCCCATATGCAGGACCTGCAGCATATTGCCGGTCCCCAGCGGGTACCACGGGTCAAAGACGTCATCATGACCAAAGCAAACGTTGATCCCCGCCGCCAACAGCTCCTTCACCCGGGTAATGCCCCGTCGCTTCGGGTAGTCGTCAAACCGGCCCTGCAGATGAATATTCACCAGCGGATTGGCGACAAAGTTGATGCCGGAGAGCTTAAGCAAGCGGAACAGACGCGAGGTATAAGCGCCATTATAGGAGTGCATAGCGGTGGTATGGCTGGCCGTTACCCGCGGCCCTATCCCCGCTTTCAGCGCCAGCGCGGCAACGGTTTCAACAAAGCGCGACTGCTCATCGTCAATTTCATCGCAGTGAATATCCAGTGGGCGGTCATATTGCTGCGCCAGACGGAAGGCGATATGCAGCGATTCCACACCATATTCACGGGTGAACTCAAAATGCGGGATCGCCCCGACGACGTCCGCCCCCAGCTTGAGGGCCTCCTCCAGCAGCGCCTCGCCGTTGGGGTAAGAGAGGATCCCCTCCTGTGGAAAAGCGACAATCTGTAACTCGACCCATGGCGCCACCTCCTGTTTGACCTCCAGCATCGCCTTCAGCGCCGTTAACGTGGGATCGGAAACATCGACATGAGTGCGGACAAACTGCACGCCATTGGCGATCTGCCACTTCAGGGTTTTCCACGCCCGGGCTTTGACGTCCTCATGGCTGAGCAGCGCTTTCCGCTCCGCCCAGCGCTCAATCCCCTCGAACAGAGTACCGGACTGATTCCAGTTCGGCTCGCCGGCCGTCTGGGTGGTATCCAGATGGATATGCGGCTCGATAAAAGGCGGGACCGCTAGCCCGCCGCGAGCGTTCAATACCTCGTAGCTTTCATCGTGCGCCTCCCCCATCGGCGTGATCTCGCCAAAGCGGCCCTTATCAATGGCTATTTGCCACAGGCCGTCGCGGTCTGCCAGGCGTACGTTCTGAATCAACCAAAGCGGCGCTGCTGTCATATCACCCTCTCTATTCAATACGGCTTGTTTTCTGTCTAACCCCAATCGCGGCTTACCCAATTCTTGTACACAAAATCAGCAAAAAGGAAAAGTCAGCGTTTTCCATGACTTATAAAAATACTGACAAATCAAACGCATACCCATTAAGTGGTAGGTGAAGTTGTCATTGATTTGCATCAATAAGCCTGATGGCTGAATCGTTAAGGTAGGCGGTAATAGAAAAGAAATCGAGGCAAAAATGAGCAAAGTCAGAATCGCTATTATCGGTAACGGCATGGTTGGCCATCGCTTTATCGAAGAGCTTCTCGATAAGGCGCCTGCCGGACAGTTCGACATTACCGTGTTCTGTGAAGAACCGCGTATCGCCTACGACCGCGTCCACCTGTCGTCTTATTTCTCCCATCACACTGCGGAAGAACTGTCGCTGGTACGCGAAGGTTTCTATGAGAAACACGGCGTCAAGGTGCTGGTCGGCGAACGGGCGATCACCATCAACCGCCAGGAGAAAGTGATCCACTCCAGCGCCGGGCGTACCGTGTTCTACGACAAGCTGATTATGGCGACCGGCTCATACCCGTGGATCCCGCCGATTAAAGGCGCGGAAACCCAGGATTGCTTCGTCTATCGCACTATTGAAGATCTTAACGCCATCGAATCCTGCGCCCGCCGCAGCAAACGCGGCGCGGTAGTCGGCGGCGGCCTGCTCGGCCTGGAAGCGGCCGGCGCGTTGAAAAACCTCGGTGTGGAAACCCATGTTATCGAATTCGCGCCGATGCTGATGGCCGAACAGCTCGACCAGATGGGCGGCGAGCAGTTGCGGCGCAAAATCGAAAGCATGGGCGTGAAAGTTCACACCAGCAAAAACACCAAAGAGATTGTTCAGCAGGGCACCGAGGCGCGCAAAACCATGCACTTCGCCGACGGTAGCGAGCTGCAGGTCGATTTCATCGTCTTCTCAACCGGGATCCGCCCGCGCGATAAGCTGGCCACCCAGTGCGGGCTGGCGGTCGCCCAGCGCGGCGGCATCATGGTCAACGATAGCTGCCAGACCTCCGATCCGGATATCTATGCCATCGGGGAATGCGCCAGCTGGAACAACCGCGTCTACGGTCTGGTCGCCCCCGGCTATAAAATGGCCCAGGTGGCCGTCGACCATCTCCTCGGCAGTGAAAATAGCTTCACCGGCGCCGACCTCAGCGCCAAGCTGAAGCTGTTGGGTGTGGACGTGGGCGGGATCGGCGATGCCCACGGCCGCACGCCGGGCGCCCGTAGCTACGTCTATCTCGACGAAAGCAAAGAAGTTTATAAGCGCCTGATCGTCAGCGCCGACAACAAAACGCTGCTCGGCGCGGTACTGGTCGGCGATACCAGCGACTACGGCAATCTGCTGCAGCTGGTGCTCAACGCCATCGAGCTGCCGGAAAACCCGGATTCGCTGATCCTCCCGGCCCACGCCGGCAGCGGCAAGCCGTCCATCGGCGTGGATAAACTGCCGGACAGCGCGCAGATCTGCTCCTGCTTTGACGTCAGCAAAGGCGACCTGATCGCCGCTATCAACAAAGGCTGCCACACCGTGGCGGCGCTGAAAGCGGAAACCAAAGCCGGGACCGGCTGCGGGGGCTGTATTCCGCTGGTCACTCAGGTGCTCAACGCCGAGCTGGCGAAACAGGGCATCGAGGTCAACAACAATCTGTGCGAACACTTCGCTTACTCCCGTCAGGAGCTGTTCCACCTGATCCGCGTGGAAGGCATTAAAACCTTCGACGAACTGCTGGAAAAACACGGTCAGGGCTACGGCTGTGAAGTCTGTAAGCCGACCGTCGGTTCCCTGCTGGCCTCCTGCTGGAATGAGTACATCCTCAAGCCGCAGCACACGCCGCTGCAGGACAGCAACGACAACTTCCTCGCCAACATTCAGAAAGATGGTACCTATTCGGTGATCCCGCGCTCAGCTGGCGGCGAAATCACGCCGGAAGGGCTGGTCGCCGTGGGCCGTATCGCGCGTGAATTCAATCTGTACACCAAAATCACCGGCTCTCAGCGCATCGGCCTGTTTGGCGCGCAGAAAGACGACCTGCCGGAGATCTGGCGGCAGCTGATTGAAGCGGGATTCGAAACCGGCCACGCCTACGCCAAAGCGCTGCGAATGGCGAAAACCTGCGTCGGCAGCACCTGGTGCCGCTACGGCGTTGGCGACAGCGTCGGCTTCGGCGTGGAACTGGAAAACCGCTACAAAGGCATCCGCACCCCGCACAAAATGAAGTTCGGCGTCTCCGGCTGCACCCGCGAATGTGCCGAGGCTCAGGGCAAAGACGTCGGGATCATCGCCACCGAGAAAGGCTGGAACCTGTACGTGTGCGGTAATGGCGGGATGAAGCCGCGTCACGCCGATCTACTGGCCGCGGACCTCGATCGCGATACGCTCATCAAATATCTCGACCGCTTTATGATGTTCTACATCCGCACCGCCGATAAGCTGACCCGCACTGCCCCGTGGCTGGACAATATGGAAGGCGGTATCGACTATCTGCGCAGCGTCATCATCGATGACAAGCTCGGTCTGAACGACCATCTGGAAGAAGAACTGGCTCGCCTGCGCGCCGCCTTCGCCTGCGAGTGGACCGAGACCGTCAACAACCCGGCGGCGCAGACCCGCTTCAAACACTTTATCAACAGCGACCAGCGCGACCCGAACGTTCAGGTGGTGCCGGAACGTGACCAGCACCGCCCGGCCACGCCGTATGAGCGTATCCCGGTTACTCTGGTGGAGGAAAAAGCATGAGCCAGTGGGTAAATATCTGCAGCATCGACGACATCCTGCCGGCCACCGGCGTCTGCGCCCTGCTCGGTCAGCAGCAGGTGGCGATCTTCCGTCCCTACCATGACGACAGAGTATTCGCCATCAGCAACATTGATCCGTTCTTCAACGCCAGCGTACTGTCTCGCGGGATTATCGCCGAGCATGACGGCGCGCTATGGGTCGCCAGCCCGCTGAAAAAACAGCGCTTCCGCCTGAGCGACGGCCTGTGCATGGAAGATGCCAGCCACTCTATCGCCCGCTTCGACGCCCGCGTGAAAGACGGACACGTTCAGCTTAAAGCGTAAGTCCTTCTCCCTCCCCCCGGCCACGGGGGGAGATATAAGTAACAGTTCTGACCGACAGCGCATGAGTGCGGGATATGTCGCATGTTTTGTATTACCTTTGCTGCTATTCTACGACCACTCGTTTTCTACCCCTTATTTTTATGAGGTTATTCTGTGGATCACTTACCCATATTCTGCCAGTTGCGCCAGCGCGATTGTTTACTGGTTGGCGGCGGGGATGTCGCCGAACGCAAAGCCCGTCTGCTGCTGGATGCTGGCGCTAACGTCACGGTCAATGCGCTCGACTTCACGCCCCAGTTTCAGGTGTGGGCTGATTCACAGATGCTAACTCTGGTGCAGGGGGAGTTTATCCCCTCGCTGCTGGATAACTGCTGGCTGGCCATCGCCGCTACTGATGATGAGACGGTCAACCAGCAGGTTAGCGAGGCGGCCGAAGCGCGGCGTATCTTCTGTAACGTGGTGGATGCCCCGCGCCAGGCCAGCTTTATCATGCCGTCGATCATCGATCGCTCGCCGCTGATGGTCGCCGTCTCCTCGGGCGGGACATCACCGGTTCTGGCGCGCCTGCTGCGCGAGAAACTGGAGTCAATTCTGCCCCTGCATCTCGGCCAGCTGGCCCGCTATGCCGGCCATCTGCGCGCGCGGGTTAAGCAGCAGTTTGCCACCGTAGGCGAGCGTCGCCGCTTCTGGGAGAAGCTGTTTGTTAACGACCGTCTGGCGCAGTCGCTGGCTAATGACGATCGGCAGGCAGTCGCGGATACCACTGAGCAGTTGCTGACGGAGCCGTTGGAGCATCGCGGCGAGGTGGTGCTGGTTGGCGCCGGCCCCGGTGACGCCGGGCTGCTCACGCTCAAAGGCCTGCAGCAGATCCAGCAGGCTGACGTGGTGGTCTATGATCGGCTGGTCTCCGATGACATCATGAATCTGGTGCGCCGCGATGCCGATCGGGTGTTCGTCGGCAAGCGCTCAGGCTACCACTGCGTCCCGCAGGAGGAGATCAACCAGATCCTGCTGCGCGAAGCGCAAAAAGGAAGACGCGTGGTCCGGCTGAAAGGCGGCGATCCCTTTATCTTTGGCCGCGGAGGGGAAGAGCTGGAGACGCTTTGCGAGGCGGGCATCCCCTTCTCCGTTGTGCCTGGCATTACCGCCGCCTCCGGCTGCTCCGCTTATTCGGGGATCCCCTTGACCCACCGCGATTTCGCGCAGGGCGTCCGCCTGGTCACTGGCCACCTGAAAACCGGCGGCGAGCTGGACTGGGCGAACCTGGCGGTGGAGAAGCAAACCCTGGTGTTCTACATGGGTCTGAACCAGGCGCCGGCGATCCGCGAGAAGCTTATCGCTCACGGCATGGCTGAAGATATGCCCGCCGCCATCGTCGAGAACGGCACCGCTGTGACGCAAAAAGTGGTCAGCGGCACCTTAGGACAACTGGATATTCTGGCGCAGCAGATGGCCAGCCCGGCGCTGATCATCGTCGGCCGTGTGGTCGGTCTGCGGGATAAACTGAACTGGTTTTCGAACCATTAACCTTGCCTCCCATAAAGCGACAGACATAAAAAAGGGCGGGATATCATCCCGCCCTTTTAGCTGTTGCGTCGCTTACGGCTTGGCGACAAAGCCAATCGCTTCGTATACCGCTTTCAGGGTTTGAGAAGCCCGCGCGCTGGCCTTTTCCGCGCCGTCTTTCATCACCTGATTGAGAAACGCTTCGTCGTTACGGAAACGGTGATAGCGCTCCTGCAGATCAATCAGCATGCCCGATACCGCTTCGGCGACTTCGCCTTTCAGGTGGCCATACATTTTGCCTTCAAAATGCTGTTCCAGCTCAGGAATAGTTTTCCCGGTAACCGCGGAGAGGATATCCAGCAGGTTGGAGACGCCCGCTTTCTCTTTCAGATCGTAACGCACTACCGGCGGCTCGTCGGAGTCGGTGACCGCACGTTTAATCTTCTTGACCACCGATTTCGGATCTTCCAGCAGGCCGATGACGTTGTTGCGGTTGTCGTCGGACTTGGACATCTTTTTCGTCGGCTCCAGCAGCGACATCACGCGCGCGCCGGATTTAGGGATAAACGGCTCAGGCACTTTAAAAATATCGCCGTAGATGGCGTTAAAACGCTGGGCGATATCGCGGCTTAGCTCAAGGTGCTGTTTCTGATCTTCGCCCACCGGAACCTGGTTGGTCTGGTACAGCAGAATGTCAGCGGCCATCAGTACCGGATAATCAAACAGACCGGCGTTGATGTTCTCCGCGTAGCGCGCTGACTTGTCTTTAAACTGAGTCATGCGGCTCAGTTCGCCGAAATAGGTGTAGCAGTTCAGCGCCCAGCCTAGCTGGGCATGTTCCGGCACGTGCGACTGCACGAAGATAGTGCTTTTCTGCGGGTCGATGCCGCAGGCCAGATACAGCGCCAGGGTGTCCAGCGTCGCCTTGCGCAGCTGCTGCGGATCCTGGCGCACGGTGATGGCGTGCTGGTCCACGATGCAATAGATGCAGTGGTAATCGTCCTGCATGTTTACCCACTGACGCAGCGCACCCATATAGTTGCCAATGGTCAGTTCACCTGAGGGCTGTGCGCCACTAAAAACGATGGGCTTAGTCATGTTTCAATTCCTGAGTTTCACTGTGCGGTAACCCGAGAGCGGGTAAGAGTTCGTTAAACTGGTCGAAGAGATAGTCCGGCTCGCTCAGCGCAAGCGGTTCACCATAGTTATAACCGTAGGTCAGACCAACAGAGCAGCAGCCTGCCGCTTTGGCCGCCTGAATATCATTGCGCGAATCGCCGACAAACAGCAGCTCGGCTGGAGCCAGAGAGAGCTTTTCCGCCACCAGCAGCAGCGGTTCCGGATGCGGCTTTTTATTCTGCACGTCATCGCCGCCAATCACCACGGTAAAATATTTCGCAATATCGAGCGCGTCCAACAGCGGGGCGACAAACGGCGTCGGCTTATTGGTAACCAGCGCCAGCGGCAGGCCTTTGGCATGCAGCGCGCCGAGCGTATCGGCCACCGCCGGGAACAGGAAACTGCCCTCTTCCGCCGCTTCGGCGTAATAGCGGTCAAACAGTTTACGCAAAATGCGCAGCTGCTCGTCTTGCGGAATATCATGATCGTCGACGGAAGGCTTGCCCATCGCCGCACGTAACGTTGCTCGCTCCTGACGAGCCCAGGTCAGCGCCCGCTCCATCAGGACATCGGCGCCGTTACCGATCCAGGTGATAACGCGTTCTTCTCCCGCCACCGGCAGCTCCAGGGCGTACAGGGCGTTATCAACCGCCGAGGTTAGACCCGGCGCGCTGTCCACCAGCGTGCCGTCGAGATCAAATGCGATGCCGCGGATCGCCTGTAATTTATCCATGACTCACCTTCGCTAATTCACTACGCATTTGATCAATGACTTGCTTGTAGTCCGGCTGACCGAAGATCGCCGAACCGGCAACAAACATATCCGCACCCGCCGCGGCGATTTCGCCGATATTGCTGGCTTTCACGCCGCCATCCACTTCGAGGCGGATGTCGTAGCCGGACGCATCGATGCGCTGGCGCACTTCACGCAGTTTATCCAGCGTCTGGGGAATAAAGGACTGGCCGCCAAAGCCCGGGTTAACCGACATCAGCAGGATCACGTCCAGCTTATCCATCACGTAATCGAGGTAGCTCAGCGGCGTCGCCGGGTTAAACACCAGGCCCGCTTTACAGCCGTGCTCTTTGATAAGCTGCAGGCTGCGCTCGACGTGTTCGGAGGCTTCCGGATGGAAGGTGATAATGCTGGCGCCGGCTTCGGCAAAATCAGGAATGATGCGGTCGACCGGCTTCACCATCAGGTGAACGTCGATTGGCGCGGTAATACCGTAATTACGCAGTGACTTCAGCACCATCGGGCCAATCGTCAGGTTTGGCACGTAGTGGTTGTCCATAACGTCGAAGTGCACGACATCCGCACCCGCCGCCAGCGCCTTCGCGGTATCCTCACCCAGACGGGCAAAATCAGCCGACAGAATCGAAGGGGCAATCAAATACTGCTTCATCCGCATCTCCTTGAAATTTATTTGGTCTTAGGCGGACGGTAGAGCGCTAATAGCTCGTCCACCTTTTTACGCGTACCACCGTTGCTGCTGATGCTGCGCCGAACCTTCACAATATGCGTTTCTGCCGCGTTTTTATACCATTCCTGCGTCAGCGGCGTGCGGTGGTTGGAAATCAGCACCGGGATGCGCTTTTTCATCAGCGATTCCGCCTTTTGCGCCAGCAGTACCTGTTGTTCCAGGTTGAAACTGTTGGTGTGGTAGGCGGTAAAGTTCGCCGTCGCCGTTAGCGGCGCATAGGGCGGATCGCAATACACCACTGTGCGGCTATCCGCACGTTGCATGCACTCTTCGTAAGATTCGCAGTAAAACTCGGCGTTTTGCGCCTTCTCGGCGAAATGATAGAGCTCAGCTTCGGGGAAATAGGGCTTTTTATAACGGCCAAACGGCACATTGAACTCGCCGCGCAGATTGTAGCGGCACAGGCCATTGTAGCCGTGACGGTTCAAATACAGGAACAGCACCGCGCGACGCAGCGGATCCTGGCTTTGGTTAAATTCATCACGATACAGGTAGTAGCGCTCAGCGACGTTATTTTCCGGGGTAAACATCTCACGGGCGGCGGCGACGTATTCGTCGGTGCGCAGTTTGACGATGTTGTACAGGCCGATTAAGTCACTGTTGATATCCGCGAGGATATAACGAGAAAAGTCGGTATTAAGAAATACCGACCCGGCGCCCACAAAGGGCTCGATCAAGCACTCGCCTTCCGGCAAATGCTTTTTAATATCGTCAAGCAGGGGGAACTTTCCCCCTGCCCACTTCAGAAAAGCGCGATTCTTTTTCATGCTGCCTAACTAATTACACGTTCTCCGGCTGTGGAGAAAGCTCCGACAGCATCCTGCGCTTAAGACTACCCCACGGCATTATTTCAGGTCAGCCTGAACCTGATGCAGCGGTTTTGCCCATGGATTTTTCGCCTGCACGTCCGCCGGCAGCGAGGTGACAGCACGTTTCGCTTCATCTTTCGATGCATAGATACCGCTCACCAGCACGTACCATGGTTGGCCGTTACGCGACGTTTCATAGACAACATATTTATCCAGCTTCTCTTTCTTCGCCCAGTTGTTGAGGTTGTCGTAGTTAGAGGAGCTGCTGAGCTGCAGAGTATAGTGACCCGACGGCGCAGTTTTCATTGAGCTGACGTCACCTGCCGTCTTCCCGGTCTTCGCTGCCGGCGCTGCCGCAGCTGCCGTTGCCGCTGGCGCTGCGGTCGTCGTGGTCGGTTTGCTCTGAGCGGTGGCCACCGGTTTGCTTTCGCTGACGGACGTTTTCGCCGGAGCGGTGGTCGCCGTGCTTTCAACATGCTTCGGCTGGACCGGCTTCGATTCTACCGGCGTTTTCGCCACGGCCTGTGGCTTCGACTGCGGCTTCGCTTCGATAACGGTATGCTTACGTTCAGCCGGACGCGGGGTCGCTGCTGTCTGACGCTCGGTCGCCTGGCGCGGCGCCGCGGTGCCATTGGCGCCATTCCGGATTGGCGCGACGGTAGCCGGTTCAGTCGGCAGCGTCGAGTTAGCCACGGCGCCGTCCAGTTGGCCCTGCTGCTGGGTCAACGCATTGTTCAGATCGCCCTGAACTTCGATACGCTGCTGGCCCTGCGGCGCAACCGCTGCCTGGCCCTGCGTCGGGTTCGCGGCAATAGGCGGTACCGTTACGTCCTGCTGTGAGGTGCTGTTAGCGGCGGCAGTCTGGTCCTGGCCGGCAGCAGGCATGCTGGCGGACTGGTCGTCAGACAGATTAATGCTCTTCTCGCCGGAAGCGGTCTGCTGGCTGGAAGATGATGGCGATTTCAGTGCGGAACCGATACCCACGATCAACAGCAGCAGCACCAGAATCCCCACACCCATCATGATGTACTGGCGGGAGGCCGGTTTGGCCGGCGCTTTTTTACGCTTGCGCGGACGACGCTCTACAGGCTGCTCTTCGAGCATCTCCTCGTCTTGCGCATCCAGTTCTTCTTCGAACTCTTCCTCTTCACGCTCGCGACGGGCCTTACCAGCGCGCGTCGGACGGCCTTCATCGGCATCAAGATCAACATCGTCAAAATTGATCTGCGGATCGGCATCACGCTCGGAAGACTGACGGGAACGACCAGCACGACGATCGTTGCGATCGGCTTTCATATCGTCTTCTGGTTTGAAATCATCCATTTAACACCCCACTAAAAGGCTTATGCTCACGATTATTGCACATCACCCGAAATGATAACGCCGCGCGAACGCGGCCAGACCTTCTTATTGTTGCGCCTGCTGAGTATTAGCAATCGCGCCAAGAACCACATCGTGCGGCACTCCGCCGCGCAGCTCGCTGCTTCCTATTGCGAGCGGGAGCACCAGCCGCATTTCGCCAGCCAGTACCTTTTTATCGCGCATCATATGGGGCAAATACGCCTGCGCACTCATTTCCTGCGGGCCGCGTACCGGTAAGCCTGCACGCTTGAGCAGCTCGATAATGCGCTGAGTATCCTGCGCGCGGAACTGCCCCAGCCGTTCGGACGTGCGTGCCGCCATCACCATACCTGCCGCCACCGCTTCGCCATGCAGCCAGTTACCGTAGCCCATTTCCGCTTCGATAGCATGGCCGAAGGTATGTCCAAGATTGAGTAAAGCACGTAACCCGGTTTCACGCTCGTCGGCTGCCACAACCTCCGCTTTCAGTTCACAGCAGCGGCGAATGCAGTACGCCATGGCGGTATCGTCCAGCGCCAGCAGCGCATCAATGTTGTTTTCCAGCCAGCTGAAGAATTCACCATCCAGGATCACCCCGTACTTGATGACCTCAGCCAGTCCGGAAGCGAGCTCGCGCTTCGGCAGAGTTTTCAGACAGTTAAGATCAACTACCACGGAAACCGGCTGCCAGAAGGCGCCAATCATGTTTTTGCCGAGAGGGTGGTTCACTGCGGTTTTGCCGCCGACCGACGAGTCGACCTGCGACAACAGGGTGGTAGGGACCTGGATGAAACGCACGCCGCGCTGATAGCTTGCCGCGGCGAAACCGGTTAAATCACCGATCACCCCCCCGCCAAGCGCCACCAGAGTGGTGTCGCGGCCATGTGGTTTTTGCAACAGCGCAGTAAACACGGTATCCATCACCGCCAGGCTTTTGTATTGCTCGCCGTCTGGCAGAATGACGCTGTCAACGTTGACCCCTGACTGCTCCAGCGCAGAGCGGACGGTATCCAGATAAAGCGGCGCCAGCGTTTCGTTGGTGACCAGCATAGCCTGGTCGCCCGACTTGAGTGGCAGGAAGGAAGCTGGATCGTTAAACAAACCAGCCGCGATGGTAATCGGGTAACTACGTTCCCCGAGGGTAACAGTAAGCCTCTCCATAACGCGACATCCACCTCAATGACTATTACTCTGACGCACTTTTATTAAGCCAGAATCAGTTGCTTTCCAGCATATGAATAATCTGGTTCGCGACGACTTTCGCACTCTGATCGTCTGTGCGGATAGTCACATCGGCGATCTCTTCATACAGCGGGTTACGCTCGTCAGCCAGCGCTTCCAGCACTTCACGAGGCGGCGCATCGACTTGTAGCAAAGGACGCTTTTTATCGCGCTGCGTACGGGCCAACTGCTTCTCGATCGTAGTTTCCAGGTAGACCACCACGCCGCGGGCGGAGAGACGGTTACGCGTTTCACGGGATTTTACAGAGCCGCCGCCAGTCGCCAGCACAATCCCCTGTTTTTCCGTCAACTCATTGATAATTTTCTCTTCACGGTCGCGGAAGCCTTCTTCGCCTTCAACATCGAAGACCCAGCCCACATCAGCGCCAGTGCGTTTCTCAATCTCTTGATCAGAATCGTAAAATTCCATGTTGAGCTGTTGGGCTAACTGGCGCCCAATAGTGCTTTTGCCGGCACCCATAGGCCCAACCAGAAAGATATTGCGTTTCTCTGCCATTTTTTCGGTACTACTAAGACTATTCGTTAATGATAAACCCGCTTCGCAGACACCCAGCGCCGCAGGGCATGAACTGAAACCTCATATGCAATAGAGCGAGAGTCAGACTAAAAATTATCTCAATACTCCGGCTGGTTTGGCAACTGAATAAAATCGCCGGACAATAAAGGGAGGATTGATGTCGTACCCGACTCTCAAATCGGTACCCCTTGTATGCTAAATCCGTCCTCACGTCAAACACCTGAAACGTGTTTAGCATGAAAAACCTGCTTAACGTACTGCCAGAATCCGTGGCGTAATAAAGACAACCAGTTCGCGACGTTCATTATCTTTCCCGTCACGACGGAACAGACGTCCCAGTACCGGGATATCGCCAAGCAGCGGGACGCTGTCGCGGGCGGTTTTGTTTTTCTGCGAAAAGATGCCGCCCAACGCTAAAGTCTCGCCGCTGCGAACTTCCACCAGGGTCTCTATCTCCTGCTTATCGATGGCCAGCGCTTCGCCGTTTTCCTGCTTCAGCACCTGGCCTGGCGTATTCTCGCTTATTCGCAGCTTAAGCCGCACTCTTCCCTGCTGCAGCACCGTCGGCGTGACCTCCATGCCCAGCACCGCCTCTTTGAACTCCACCGAAGTGGCGCCGCTTTCGCCACTGGAAACCTGATAGGGGATCTCGCTTCCCTGCTTGATGCTGGCAGGCTGCATGTGGGAGGCCAATAAACGCGGGCTGGCAATAATTTCGACCTGCTGCTTGCGCTCCAGCGCGGATAGCTCCAGCTCAAGCAAGCGACCGTTGATCTTGCCGATGTTAAACCCTGCGCGGGTGCTGGCATCGTTTACCGATACATCGCTGCTTAGGGTGGTGATTTGCCCGGAGCCTGGCGGGCTTCCGGCTTCCGCAAGCCGCCACTTCACCCCCAGCTCACGAAGGCTGGTTTCGCTCATCGACACGATATGGGCGGCCAGCTCCACCTGGCCGACCGGCAGATCCATCTCCTGCGCCCAGGCCTTCAACGCCGGCAGGTGCCGGGCATCATCGCGGATCAGCAGCCGATTAGTCCGCTTGTCCGCCATCAGGTGTCCCCTGGCGCTGAGCAGCTTTCCGCCGCTTTTAGCCAGCTCTTCAGCGTCGGCAAAGTGCAGGGTCACGCTCTCCGCCTGCAGGGGCAGGTTCTGCAGGCGTTTCTCCTGTTCGGCTTCACGCTGCGCCTGATTTGCCTTTTGCCAGGCCTGAGTGTGCGCGTAGATGACCGTCCCCTGCTGTTGCAAAGAGAGACCCGCGCTATCCGCTACCGCCCGCAGCGCCTGGCTCCAGGGAACCTTCTGCAGACGCAGGGAGAGCGTGCCGCTGACGTCCGGCGCGACGACGAGGTTCTTATGGTTCATTTCGGCCAGGGCTTGCAGCACCTGGGCCACTGGCGCATCGTCAATCACCAGCGAAACCGGTTTATCATTGCGGGCGGCGGGGGCCACCGCCAGCGGCAGCAGCAGAAGCAGCAGGCTTATCCATCGCATCATGTTGTTTCCCTTCACGTTGCCAGCGCCACGCTGGCGGTTCACATCCCGAAGACGTGACGATGTCCAGCTCACCGGCCGTCAGCCGGCTCACCCGCCAGCCCGTGGGCAATTGCTCATCCATGCGTACCCGTCGCCACTTTCCGTTCCCATCCTGCAGAAACCCCGTCCAGCCAGCCTCATCCCCAACCGCCCCGCCATAGCGCCATTGCGAAAGCTGCGCCGTGCGGCAGGGATCCTCAACCGGCTGGAAAGGGTCACGCTCGGCCGCCAGCAGCGACAGCGGTAGCCACAGGAAGATCCAGCGTTTACCGCTCATCTTCCGCCTCCAGCAGCAGTCGCAGGCGGAGCGTCGGCGCCTCACGGCCCAGCGAAAACGAACGCGGATTCATCCCGCAGCGCGCCAGCCAGGAAAAAAGCGCGGGTACCGTTGACCAGGACAGGGTCAGCTCCATCTCGCCGCCGCTTCCCTGCGGACGCCAGGCGATAAGCTTCGCTCCGGAGAGCGGAATGGCTATGGGCGAAAATGACTGCGTGTCGATGCGCGCCCCGGGATTTTCCTCGCCGGGGATGCGCAGCGCCATGATCCGCCGCCACTGCGTTTGCAACGCCGCATCACGGGTTACCGCCGCCTGCGGCGGGCGCAGATCGCGCCAGAGCGCCACGCCGCCTCCCGACAGCCCCATTGCGAGCAGGATCGGCAGCCCCGTCCAGGCGCCCCGAAGGTTAATCCGCATCAGCGCGCGCTCCCGTCAGGGTAAAACTGAACTGCCAACGCCCCTCGGCGTCGCGCTGGGTCCCGCCGGCTTTTGCCGGCGCGAATCCCGCGACGCGAGTCAGCGCAGCCTCCACGCTGGTTAGCGCCTGCAGGTTAAGGGCCAGGCCGTCCAGCGTGAGGAGTACGCCCTGGTACTCCAGCCGCGTCAGCCACGCCTGCGCGGGCAGATCTGCCGCCAGCGCCTGCAGCCTGGGTTGCCAGGCGGCGATCGCCGATCTGCGCTGGTACTGCTGGCGCTGCCGTTGATGCTGCTGCCACGCCTCACGCATCGCCTGCTCGCGCTGCTTAAGCGAGGCGAGCAGCTGCGCGTCGGCCGTCGTGTGAAGCGTCGCCAGGAAGTCGCGCTGCAGACGCGCCGTTCGGCTCACCAGCAGGCCCATCCCGCCCAGCAGCACAATGCCGATGGTTAACAACAGGACGTAGCGCAGGCGCTGGCGGCGACGCAGGTCGCGCCAGGGAAGAAGATTAACGACATGCGTCATGCCGCCCGCCTCCCAGCGCCAGCCCAAGGGCAATGGCGTAACGATCGCCATCGGCTGGCAGCGGGGGCTGCCGACGGTGAATCACTTGCCAGACATCAAAGCGACTGGCCTCATCGCCCGCGTCAATACACAGGCGCAGCGGAACCTGAAGCTGCCCCGCCAGCTGGCTTAAGGACCCGACATCAGCGCAGGCGTCACTGCCCCAGGCCTCACGGGTCGCCCACAGCCAGCGCTTTTCATCCCGCCACGCCAGGCCCTGGTCTGCCGCAGTCATCCAGGGGAAAAAGGCGCCGAGCGCACTGGCATCCGGTACGATGGCCGCCACCCGCAGCCGCAGCCGCCCTGCCAGCTCCCGCAGAACATTGATATCCAGCCGCTGCGCCGCCGTAACCTGCCAGCCGTCATCCCGCGAGGTGGGCGCATAATCAATACATAGCGCGGAGGCAGGCATTGCCAGCTGCTGGCTCATGGCGCTGGCTACCCACGTCGCCTGTTCCCGCTCCCGCAGGGCGAACTGGGGATACGGAAGACGCTTTTGCAGTGTGCGCACCGCGGGAAAGGCGATACTAACCTGATGCTGCGCCGGTAGCTCCCGCCGCCAGGCGGCCAGCCGCGAACCGAGTGCGCTGACGTCCGCCACCATTCCCTGACGTACCAGCCCCGGCGGCAATGGGATACGCCACCAGCGGCGCAGCGCCCAGTGTGAACGTTCATGCAATAGCGCGACAATGGCAATGCTATCCTGTTGGATATGCATTCCAAGCCGCCAGTTTCTGAAAGCCATGCTTACGATCTCCTTATCCGGCAAAACTGCCCGGCTATATCAATGCACCTGGCTTGCCTTTATACTACCGCGCGTTTGTTTATAAACTGCCCAAATAAAACTAAATGGGAAAACACCGGTGAAGTTCGTAAAGTATCTATTGATCCTTGCAGTCTGTTGCGTACTGCTGGGAGCAGGCTCGATTTTTGGCCTCTACAAATACATAGAGCCGCAACTCCCCGACGTCGCAACCCTGAAGGATGTGCGTTTGCAGATCCCGATGCAGGTCTATAGCGCCGACGGTGAGCTTATTGCGCAGTACGGCGAAAAGCGCCGTATCCCTGTGACGTTGCAGCAAATTCCCCCCGAGCTGGTGAAAGCGTTTATCGCCACCGAAGACAGCCGCTTCTATGAGCACCATGGCGTCGATCCGGTAGGTATTTTCCGCGCCGCCAGCGTGGCGATGTTTTCAGGCCACGCCTCCCAGGGCGCCAGCACCATCACCCAGCAGTTAGCGCGTAACTTCTTTCTCAGCCCCGAGAAGACGTTGATGCGTAAGATTAAAGAGGCCTTTCTGGCCATCCGCATCGAGCAGTTGCTGAATAAAGATGAAATCCTTGAGCTGTATCTGAACAAGATCTACCTCGGCTACCGCGCCTATGGCGTCGGCGCCGCGGCGCAGGTCTATTTTGGCAAACCTATCGACCAACTGACCCTGAGTGAGATGGCGGTGATTGCCGGTCTGCCGAAAGCGCCTTCCACTTTTAACCCGCTCTATTCGATGGATCGCGCGACCGCCCGTCGCAACGTGGTGCTGTCGCGTATGCTGAGCGAAGGATACATCACCCAGGCGCAATACGATGAGGCGCGCAGCGAACCCATCGACGCCAGCTATCACGCGCCGAAAATCGCCTTCTCCGCCCCTTACCTGAGTGAAATGGTGCGCCAGGAGATGGTGAATCGCTACGGCGAGCAGGCCTACGAAGATGGTTATCGGGTCTACACCACCATTACCCGTAAAAACCAGCAGGCGGCCCAGCAGGCGGTACGCAATAACGTGCTGGATTACGATATGCGTCACGGCTACCGCGGCCCGGCCAGCGTACTGTGGAAAGTCGGCGAAACGCCGTGGGAGACGAAGAAGATCGTCGATTCGCTGAAGCGTCAGTCTGGCTACGGTCCGCTTTTCCCGGCGGTGGTCACCTCCGCGAATGCCCAGGAGGCTGTCGCGTTGTTGGCTAACGGCGACTCCGTTTCGCTGACGATGGAGGGCGTGCGCTGGGCCCGTCGCTTTATCTCAGATACGCAGCAAGGGGCGACCCCGCGTAAAGTCAACGACGTTGTGCAGGCCGGGCAGCAGATCTGGGTACGCAAGGTGGGTGACAGCTGGTGGCTGTCCCAGCTCCCGGACGTCAACTCAGCGCTGGTCTCCATTAACCCGCAAAACGGCGCGATTATTGCCCTTGTCGGCGGGTTTGACTTTAACCAGAGCAAATTCAACCGCGCCACCCAGGCGCTGCGCCAGGTCGGCTCCAACATTAAACCGTTCCTCTATACCGCCGCGATGGATAAAGGCTTAACGCTGGCAAGTATGCTCAACGATGTGCCGATCTCGCGCTGGGATGCGGGCGCAGGTTCCGACTGGCGGCCGAAGAACTCGCCGCCGCAGTATGCCGGTCCGATTCGTTTACGCCAGGGCCTGGGGCAGTCGAAAAACGTGGTGATGGTGCGCGCTATGCGCGCCATGGGCGTAGACTACGCCGCCGAGTATCTGCAGCGCTTTGGCTTCCCGGCGCAGAACATTGTCCACACGGAATCGTTGGCGCTGGGCTCAGCCTCCTTTACGCCCCTGCAGGTCGCTCGCGGTTATTCGGTGATGGCCAACGGCGGCTTCCTGGTCAATCCTTTCTTTATCAGTAAGATTGAGAACGATCAGGGCGGGGTCCTCTTCGAGGAGCGTCCGAAAATTGCCTGTCCGCAGTGTGATTTACCGGTAATTTACGGCGATACGCCAAAATCCAACGTGCTGGAAAACAAGGATGTGGAAGATGTCGCCACCTCCGCGGAACCGCAGAATGGCAACGTGCCGCCGCAGCCGCACCTGGAGCAGGCCAACCAGTCGCTGGTCGCGCAGAGCGGCGCGCAGGAATACGCGCCGCATGTGATTAACACACCGCTGGCCTTCCTGATCAAGAGCGCGCTGAACAGCAACATCTTTGGCGAGCCGGGCTGGATGGGCACCGGCTGGCGCGCCGGACGCGATCTGCAGCGGCATGACATCGGTGGGAAAACCGGGACCACCAACAGCTCGAAGGACGCCTGGTTCTCAGGCTACGGACCGGGCGTGGTGACCTCGGTTTGGATCGGCTTTGACGATCATCGTCGCGATCTTGGCCGGACCACCGCCTCCGGAGCGATTAAAGATCAGATCTCTGGCTATGAAGGCGGTGCCAAAAGCGCCCAGCCGGCCTGGGACAGCTTTATGAAGAGCGTGCTGGAAGGCGTTCCGGAAGAACCGTTAACTCCGCCGCCGGGTATCGTCACGGTGAATATCGACCGCAGCACTGGTCAGTTGGCGAACGGGGGCAATAGCCGGGCGGAGTACTTTATTGAAGGAACCCAGCCCACCCAGCAGGCAGTCCGTGAGGTGGGCACCACCCTGACTGACGGCGGCGGTGAAACCCACGAATTGTTCTGACAAAAAAAGCGCCTGCGGGCGCTTTTTTATTGCTGCTTAGCGTGGACGCTCGTTCAGAGTCGGCCCTGGGCCTGCAGCCATTCCCGCACTAAAAACAGCGCGCTGACGTTACGGGCCTCGTTAAAATCTTCTTCATCCAGCAGCGACATCAGCTGCGCCAGCGGCCAGCGCACCTGCGGTAGCGGCTCAGGTTCATCGCCCGGCAGTGACTCCGGATAGAGATCTTCCGCCACCATGATATTCATTTTGCTGGAGAAGTAGGAGGGGGCCATACTGAGCTTCTTCAAAAACGTCAGCTTATTGGCGCCATAGCCAACCTCTTCTTTCAGCTCGCGATTGGCCGCTTCATCCACGGTTTCACCTGGATCAATCAGCCCTTTGGAGAAGCCCAGCTCGTAGGACTCCGTCCCCACGGCATACTCACGAATCAAAATAATGTGATCATCCACAATCGGCACAATCATCACCGCTTCACGGGTGGAAGGCCGCATACGTTCATAAACGCGACGCACACCGTTGCTGAACTCCAGATCGACGCTTTCGACATTAAAGAGGCGCGAACGGGCGACAGTTTCAACATTGAGAATGGTGGGTTTTTGTAATGATTTGCTCATTGTCATCGGTCTATGCTGTGATTAAGCAGTCATTGTGCGATACGCAACACACTTTCGGCAATCCAAATTGCTACTTATTTACAGAGTTGTAACCTTTTCCCTGCAGGGGGAAAAGTAATAAAGATAAAAAAGTCAATAGCTTGAATTCGCTTTGAGAATTTACCGATTTCTGCGCTTTAACGTTTTTGGTAAGCTTGTGCGCTGCTGCATGACATATTCACTACCCTGTAAGCAGGTGCGCCGCTAACACTGCAGCTTGACGTTAGTCTTCACGTTCACCGACGATTTCGTAAGAAAAAAATAACTTTGATGGGATGGGCATGGGCACCTTTCTGATATTCCTTACAGCTCTGCTAATCTGCGTATTGCTCATCGGATGGTGGTATCGCGCTCACGCCAGACGCCGCCGACTCCCCCTACTGCACGCCTTTAGCGACGCTACCACGCGGCAGCTTCCTGCGGATGAGCGCCAGGCTATTGAGAAGTATGTTGCCGAGTTGAGCCACGCCCAGCAGGTGCCGGCGTCCGGTGCGACCAGCGCGCCTGTCGCTCTGGCGCTGAACGAACAGAGTGATACCGTCTATGCGGTGACACGCGCCATCACCCGCTACGGGATCACCACCGACGCGCCGAATAAATGGCGCTATTTCCTCGATTCGGTTGAAGTTCATCTGCCGCCGTTCTGGGAACAGCATATCAACGATGAAAACAGCGTCGAGCTGATCCCCACCGACAGCCTGCCGCTGGTTATCACCCTTAACGGTCATAGCCTGAGCGACTATCGCCAGGAAGCGCAAAGCTACGCCCTGGAACGCGCTTCGGCCACCCAGGCCTCCATTCGCGGCGAAGAGAGCGAGCAGGTAGAGTTGCGGCAGATCCGTCGGGAAACGCCTGAAGAACACGCTCTGAATCGCCCGGACGGGCTGCGCGAAGCGATCCTGATCGTCGCCTCCTTTCTGTTCTTTTATTTCAGCCTGATTGGGCCAGCTGTCTTTACCCCCTGGCTGGTCGCCGCAGGTTTGTTGCTGCTCGCCGCCGGACTGTGGGGGATTTATGCCCCGCCGCGTCGCGCCGCGCTGCGCGAAATCCATTGCCTGCGGGGCGTCCCTAAGCGCTGGGGATTGTTTGGCGAAAACGATCAGGAGCAGATCAATAACATCTCGCTGGGCATTATCGATCTCATCTATCCGCGCCACTGGCAACCCTGGATTGCCCAGGACCTGGGGCAGCAGACCGATATTGATATCTATCTCAACCGCCACGTGGCCCGTCAGGGACGCTACCTGTCGCTTCATGATGAAGTGAAAAACTTCCCGCTGCAGTACTGGCTACGCAGCGCGATTATCGCCGCCGGCGCCCTGGTGGTGGTGATTATGCTGTGGGCCAGCGTACCGTTGAATATGCCGTTTAAGTTCACCCTGTCGTGGCTGAAGGGCGCGCAAACGATTGAAGCCACTACCGTCAGCCAGCTGGAAAAAGCCCATGTGCGCATTGGCGATACGCTGCGCCTGACCGGTACCGGGATGTGTAATATCCGCACGCCGGGCAGTTGGTCCGCCAAAGAGGATTCGCCGTTCCTGCCTTTCGATTGTTCACAGATTGTGTGGAACGACGCCCCTCCTCTGCCGCTGCCGGAGTCTGACATTGTCAGCAAAGCGACCGCCCTGATGCAGTCCGTCCAGCGCCAGCTGCACCCGGAAACCGACGATGATTCCCGCGTCAGCCCTGCCCTACGCTCCGCCATTCAGAAATCAGGCATGGTGCTACTGGATGATTTCGGCGATATCGTGCAGAAAACTAACGATCTCTGCTCGGCAAAGGATGATTGCCTGCGGCTGAAGAATGCGTTGGTCAATCTTGGCAATACCCGTAACTGGGAAACGTTAACCAAGCGCGCCACCGCCGGCAAGCTGGATGGCGTGAACGTGCTGCTGCGGCCGGTCAGCGCCGAGTCGCTGGAGAATCTGGTGACCACCTCAACCGCGCCCTTTGTGATACGCGAAACCTCGCGGGCCGCGCAGGCGCTGAACAGCCCGGCTCCCGGCGGTTTTCTTATCGCCAGCGATGAGGGCAGCGTACTGGTCAATCAGCCGTGGCCGGCGGTGAGTCTGTATGATTATCCGGCCCATGAGCAGTGGGGCGAACTGCGGCGGCTGGCCGGTATGCTCATGCATACCCCCTTCCATGCCGAAGGTATCGTTACCAACCTGTTTACTGACGCCAACGGCACGCAGCATATCAACCTGCATCGCATCCCCGACCGCAGCGGCCTGTGGCGTTATCTGGGCATCACCCTGCTGCTGCTGTCAATGGTGGGGTGCATGGCTTACCACGCCGTGCAGGCCCTGCGTCGTTATCAACGCCATCGTCAGCGTATGGAAGAGATTCAGAAATATTACGAAAGCTGCCTTAATCCGGTTTTGCTCCCCTCATCTGACTCGCAAGATTAATTTTCCCGGCGACAGGGTGTGATACCCTGTCGCCCATTTTCCGCTCGCTGGAGAGTCATCATGCACTTTGATATCGCCTGGCAGGAGGTCGATACCGTTCTGCTGGATATGGACGGCACGCTCCTGGACCTCGCCTTCGACAACTACTTCTGGCAAACGCTGGTGCCTGAAACCTGGGGGGCCGCCCGCGGCCTCAATTTGCAGGAGGCGAAAGACGCCATGCGCCAGGAGTATCACGCCGTGCAGCATACGCTAAACTGGTACTGTCTGGATTACTGGAGCGAGCGCCTGGGTTTGGATATTTGTGCGATGACCAGCGAACAAGGTCCGCGCGCCACGCTGCGCGAGGATACCGTGCCGTTCCTTGATGCGCTCAAGGCCTGCGGTAAGCGACGCATTCTGTTGACCAATGCCCATCCCCACAATCTGGCGGTGAAGCTCAAACACACCGGCCTGGACGCGCACCTTGATTTATTACTTTCCACCCACACATTTGGTTATCCGAAAGAGGATCAGCGTCTGTGGCGCGCCGTGGCGGAGGAAACTGGCCTTGAGGCGCACAAAACGCTGTTTGTCGACGACAGCGAGGCGATACTGGATGCCGCGAGGGAGTTTGGCATTCGTTACTGCCTGGGTATTACCAATCCTGACTCCGGACTGGCGGAAAAGCAGTATCTGCGCCATCCGGGGCTGAATGATTACCGACGACTGATCCCTTCGCTTACCCCGAAGGAGAGGCGATGAAAGAGAAGCCCACCGAAACCGTCAGACTGGACAAATGGCTTTGGGCCGCCCGCTTTTACAAAACCCGCGCGCTGGCGCGGGAAATGATTGAAGGCGGCAAGGTTCATTACAACGGACAACGTAGCAAACCCGGAAAAATCGTCGAACTCGACGCCATGCTGACGCTGCGCCAGGGCAACGACGAGCGGACGGTGCGCATTATCGGTATTACCGAACAGCGCCGCCCGGCAAGCGAAGCCGTCAACCTGTATGAAGAGACGGCGGAGAGTATCGAGAAGCGTGAAAAAATGGCCCTGGCGCGCAAAATGAACGCCCTGACCATGCCGCACCCTGACAGACGTCCGGACAAGAAAGAGCGCCGCGACCTGATGAGATTTAAACACGGCGAGAGTGAATAACTCGCGCCAGAAAGAGAGATGATTATGACTCAACACGATCAATTACATCGTTATCTGTTTGAAAACTATGCCGTGCGCGGCGAGCTGGTGACGGTGTCGGAAACCCTGGAACAGATTCTGGCGAATCACACCTATCCCCAACCGGTCAAAACGGTGCTGGCGGAGCTGTTGGTCGCCACCAGTCTGCTGACCGCGACGCTGAAGTTTGCCGGCGACATTACCGTACAGCTGCAGGGGGATGGCCCTTTACAGCTGGCGGTGATCAACGGCAATAACCAGCAGCAGCTGCGCGGCGTCGCGCGCGTGCAAGGCGAGATTGCGGACGATGCGGATCTGAAAACGATGGTCGGCAACGGCTACCTGGTCATTACCATCTCTCCGGAAGAAGGTGAGCGCTATCAGGGCGTGGTCGGTCTGGAAGGCGATACGCTGGCCGCCTGCCTGGAAGATTATTTCCAGCGTTCAGAGCAGCTGCCGACGCGCCTTATCATCCGCACCGGCGATCATGAAGGCCAGCCGATGGCGGGCGGGATGCTGCTGCAGGTGATGCCGGCGCAGGATGCCCAGACTGCCGACTTCGAGCACCTGGCGACGCTTACCGAGACCATTAAGGCGGAAGAGCTGTTCACCCTGCCGGCAAATGATGTGCTGTGGCGTCTGTACCATGAAGAAGAAGTCACGGTCTACGACCCGCAGAGCGTGGAGTTCAAGTGCACCTGCTCCCGCGAACGCTGCGCCGGCGCGCTGAAGACGCTGCCGGATGAAGAGATTGATAGCATCCTCGCCGACGAAGGCGAAATTGATATGCACTGCGACTACTGCGGTAACCACTATATCTTCAATGCCATGGATATTGCCGAGATCCGTAATAACGCCTCTCCGGCCGATCCGCAGGTTCATTAATCCCCGCATCTTTCTCAGGCACAGGGCGGCAATGTTGTTTGTCGCGTTGTGCCTGACTTTTAATTTATTCGCGAGTTGAATCGATTTTCCCTGAAAGAGTTACGTAATTTAATTTCAGGAAAGCGATTACATTCACATTTCAGCAGTTTTTTTAATTACTTTTTAACCATTGAGAAACATATAACCCCACCATCCGTCCATTTCCTGAGATAATCCACTCCACTTCGTGACAGGAGTCACCGTTTTTATCGTCATTCTGAGGAATGTCGAGATACGTAAATCTATGAGCCTGGTCGCGGTCAATACCCGGCAATTAACCCTACAATTTACAGCAGTACATCTTGGCTAAGGAGCAGTGACATGCGCGTTAATCATGGTTTAACCCCGCAGGATCTCAAGGCTTATGGTATCAATGACGTCCAGGATATCGTCCACAACCCCAGCTACGACATGTTGTTTCAGGAAGAGCTCGACCCGAACCTGGAAGGCTACGAACGTGGCGTATTAACCACTCTGGGTGCTATCGCCGTCGACACGGGCATTTTTACCGGTCGTTCTCCGAAAGATAAGTATCTCGTGCGCGACGACACCACCCGCGACACCGTCTGGTGGTCCGATAAAGGCAAAGGTAAAAACGACAACAAGCCGCTTTCGCAGGAAACCTGGCAGCATCTGAAAGGGCTGGTGACCCAGCAACTGTCCGGTAAACGCCTGTTTATCGTCGACGCTTTCTGCGGCGCCAACGCCGATACCCGTCTCAGCGTACGTTTCATTACCGAAGTGGCCTGGCAGGCGCACTTCGTTAAAAACATGTTCATCCGTCCGAGCGATGAAGAGCTGGCTGAATTCGAGCCCGACTTCATCGTGATGAACGGCGCGAAATGCACCAATCCGCAGTGGAAAGAGCAGGGCCTCAATTCGGAAAACTTCGTCGCCTTCAACCTCACCGAGCGCATTCAGCTGATCGGCGGCACCTGGTACGGCGGCGAGATGAAGAAAGGGATGTTCTCGATCATGAACTACCTGCTGCCGCTGAAGGGCATCGCCTCCATGCACTGCTCAGCCAACGTCGGCGAGAAAGGCGATGTCGCCATTTTCTTCGGCCTCTCAGGCACCGGCAAAACCACCCTCTCCACCGACCCGAAACGCCGCCTGATTGGCGATGACGAACATGGCTGGGATGACGACGGCGTGTTTAACTTCGAAGGGGGCTGCTACGCCAAGACCATCAAGCTCTCTGAAGCGGCCGAGCCAGATATCTATCACGCCATCCGCCGCAACGCCCTGCTGGAAAACGTGGTGGTACGCGCCGACGGCACGGTCGATTTCGATGACGGTTCAAAGACCGAAAATACCCGCGTCTCCTACCCCATCGACCACATCGACAACATTGTTAAGCCGGTGTCTAAAGCGGGTCACGCCACCAAAGTGATCTTCCTGACGGCCGATGCGTTCGGCGTCCTGCCGCCGGTCTCCCGCCTGACCGCCGACCAGACGCAGTACCATTTCCTGTCCGGGTTTACCGCCAAACTGGCCGGCACCGAGCGCGGCGTAACCGAACCCACGCCAACCTTCTCCGCCTGCTTCGGCGCCGCCTTCCTGTCGCTGCACCCGACGCAGTACGCCGAAGTGCTGGTCAAACGCATGCAGGCGGCTGGCGCGCAGGCTTATCTGGTCAATACCGGCTGGAACGGCACCGGCAAGCGCATCTCGATTAAAGATACCCGCGCGATCATCGACGCCATCCTCAATGGCTCGCTGGACAACGCGGAGACCTTTACCCTACCGATGTTTAACCTGCAGATCCCGACGGCGCTCCCGGGCGTGGATACCCACATCCTCGATCCGCGCAGCACCTATGGTTCCCCGGAGCAGTGGCAGGAAAAAGCCGACCAGCTGGCGAAGCTGTTTATTGAGAATTTTGAGAAGTATACCGATACGCCAGCGGGCGCCGCGCTGGTGGCGGCAGGACCGCAGCGCTAACGGGCGCAAAGGTGAAAAAGCCGGGCTTGCCCGGCTTTTTATTGTGCAACATCCTGAGTAGCTAACCGCGGGCGCGATCAGCTCTCCCTGGCGGGTTTCATCGGCGTCAGCATCCGGTGCACCGGCAGCCAGGCGCGGATCAGTAACCCGCCGCGTTCGCTGGAGCCAATCTCCAGCCGGCCGTTGTGATTGTCGATAATACGCTGAACAATCGCCAACCCCAGCCCGGTGCCGCTGGTGCTGCGGGCGCTGTCGCCGCGTACAAACGGCTGAAACAGGTGCTCCCTCTGCTCAGGTTTAATCCCCGGTCCATCATCTTCTACCTGGAACCAGGCCCGGCTCGCTTCGCTGCCGCTGCTGACCTTGATCCAGCCATTGCCATAGCGGGCCGCGTTGACCACCATATTCGCCAGCGCGCGCTTGATAGACAGCGGGTGCATACGTACCGGAATTTCGCCGGCCTGCAGGGCGGTGGCGATTTCCCGCTCATAGCCGCTCTCCGCAGCGATCACTTCCCCCAGCACCGCATTCAGATCCGCCAGCTCCATCGGCATCTCCTGCCCGGTGCGCAGATAGTCGATAAACTGCTCGATGATGGCGTTGCACTCTTCGATATCTTTGTTGATCGACTCCGCGAGATAGCCGTCCTGCTCGCCCATCATCTCGGTGGCCAGACGAATGCGGGTCAGCGGGGTTCGTAAATCATGACTGACCCCGGCCATCAGCAGCGTACGGTCATCAGCCAACTGCTTCACGCCCGCCGCCATATGGTTAAAGGCGCGCGTCACCGAACGCACTTCGGAGGCGCCATACTCGCGCAGCGGCGGCGGAATAATGCCGCGCCCGACCTGCAGCGCCGCGTGCTCCAGATCCACCAACGGGCGGTTCTGAATACGAATAAACAGCCAGGCGCCGCCTATCGCCAGCAGCATGATCGCCAGGGTATAGCGGAACAGCGGCGAGAAGTCGCCCTGATGGATCTCGGTCAGCGGCACCCGCACCCAGATATTGGGCGACAGCCAGGTCTTCAGCCACACCACAGGGGAGCTTTTATTGACCTCTACCCGCACCTCTGTGGGGCCACCAAGCTGATGGGCCATCTGCTGACTTAAGAATTCATAATGCTGCGCCCAGCGCAGGCCTGCGTCTTCCGCCGCTTCATTGGAATAGAGCGAAATCCCCAGCTCGCGATAAATTTCACGACGAAACGCCGGGGGCACCACCAGCTGGGTGCCATCCTCCAGCTGCAGTTTGTCGGTCATCAGCATACGCACTTCGTAGGCTAACACTTTATTAAACTGCTGGAGACTCGGCAGGATCGCGAAATTCAGTACCACCAGATAGGTCGTCACCAGGCTGACGAACAGCAAGGTGACGATCAGGAGCAGTGTGCGAGCAAAGGAGCTGCGCGGCGAAAAGCGCACGCGTTTCATGCCTTAGAACCGTCCGGGACGAAGACGTAGCCCAGACCCCAGACGGTCTGGATGTAGCGCGGATGCGCCGGGTCCTCTTCCACCATGCGGCGCAGGCGGGAGATCTGTACGTCGATGGAGCGCTCCATCGCAGAGTATTCGCGGCCGCGGGCGAGGTTCATCAGCTTATCGCGCGACAGCGGCTCACGGGGATGGCTCACCAGCGCCTTCAGGACCGCGAATTCGCCGCTGGTCAACGGCATCGGCTCGTCTTCACGGAACATCTCGCGGGTGCCTAAATTCAGTTTGAATTTACCAAAGGCGATAACCGCCTCTTCCTGCGACGGCGCGCCCGGCAGCTCGTTCGCCTGGCGGCGCAGCACCGCCCGGATGCGGGCCAGCAGTTCGCGCGGGTTAAACGGCTTCGGAATATAGTCGTCAGCCCCGATCTCCAGACCCACGATCCGATCGACCTCTTCGCCTTTCGCCGTCACCATAATGATCGGCATCGGGTTACTCTGGCTGCGCAGACGACGGCAGATAGAGAGACCATCTTCGCCCGGCAGCATCAGATCCAGCACCATCAGGTGGAAGGATTCACGGGTTAACAGACGATCCATCTGTTCGGCGTTCGCCACGCTACGAACCTGGAAGCCCTGCTCGGTCAGATAACGCTCGAGCAGCGCACGCAGGCGCATGTCGTCATCCACAACCAGAATCTTATAATTCTCTTGCATTGTTTGTACTCCCAAAGGTTCACTGCAATAGTCAGTGCGTATTCTCAAAAAAGCCCGGCGCGCTCACCAGCTAAATCTGGTATATATTCCAGGCTAAATTGTTACAAAGCATATTTAACAGCAGGTTAAGTATACATTTAATCATAAGACACAGTATTTATCCTGTCGGTATTATTACGCGCTACAAATTGTGCGCAACGACAGACAGTCAGAAGGTTGAACTCACGATGAAAACGCCGCTGATCACCCGCGAGGGATATGAAAAACTGAAGCAGGAGATGGACTACCTGTGGCGCCAGGAGCGTCCGGAAGTGACCAAAAAGGTGACCTGGGCCGCCAGCCTCGGCGACCGCAGCGAGAACGCGGACTACCAGTACAACAAAAAGCGCCTGCGGGAGATCGATCGCCGGGTCCGCTATCTGACCAAATGTCTGGAACAGTTGAAAATCGTCGATTACTCGCCGCAACAGGAAGGTAAAGTCTTCTTCGGCGCCTGGGTAGAGATTGAAAACGATGAAGGCGATATCAAGCGCTTTCGCATCGTCGGTTACGATGAAATTTTTGGCCGCAAAGACTATATCTCCATCGACTCGCCGATGGCGCGCGCACTGTTAAAAAAAGAGGTTGGCGATCTGGCCATCGTCAACACGCCGGCGGGCGAAGCCAGCTGGTATGTCAACGAGATCGAATACGTTAAATAGACAAGAACTTTCCGAGAGACGCCCGGCGCGGCTGGTATTTTTAGCCGTCAGTCCGTATAACTAGTCCCTGTTTTTTGACCCTAAAGATGAATTAAAAGCCATGATGAATGATTCGCTCTGCCGCATTATTGCGGGTGAACTTCAGGCCAGAGCCGAACAGGTAGAAGCTGCCGTTCGCCTGCTTGATGAAGGGAACACCGTGCCGTTTATTGCACGTTATCGTAAAGAAGTCACCGGCGGTCTGGATGACACGCAGCTGCGTAATCTGGAAACTCGCCTCGGCTATCTGCGCGAACTCGAAGACCGTCGTCAGGCGATCCTCAAATCCATCGCTGAACAGGGCAAACTGACCGACGCGCTGGAAAAAGCCATCAACACCACGCTCAGCAAAACCGAACTGGAAGATCTCTACCTGCCCTACAAGCCGAAGCGCCGTACACGCGGCCAGATCGCTATCGAAGCCGGGCTCGAACCGCTGGCTGACCTGCTGTGGAATGAACCGGCCCACGATCCGGAAGCGGAGGCCGCAAAATATATTGATGCCGATAAGGGCGTAGCCGACAGCAAAGCGGCCCTGGACGGCGCGCGCTATATTCTGATGGAGCGGTTTGCCGAAGACGCCGCGCTGCTGGCGAAGGTCCGTGACTATCTGTGGAAAAACGCCCACCTGGTCTCCACCGTCGTCAGCGGTAAAGAAGAGGAAGGCGCTAAATTCCGCGACTACTTCGATCACCATGAACCGATCGCCACCGTGCCGTCGCATCGCGCGCTGGCGATGTTCCGCGGTCGCAACGAAGGCGTCCTGCAGCTCTCTTTAAACGCTGACCCGCAGTTTGACGAGCCGCCGAAAGAGAGCCACGGCGAGCAAATTATTATCGACCACCTGGGCCTGCGCCTGAATAACGCCCCGGCGGACAGCTGGCGTAAAGGCGTCGTCAGCTGGACCTGGCGGATCAAAGTCCTGATGCATCTCGAAACCGAGCTGATGGGCACCGTGCGCGAACGCGCGGAGGACGAGGCAATCAACGTCTTCGCCCGCAACCTGCACGATCTGCTGATGGCCGCGCCCGCCGGGCTGCGCGCCACCATGGGACTCGATCCGGGCCTGCGCACCGGGGTGAAAGTGGCCGTCGTCGACGCCACCGGTAAACTGGTCGCTACCGATACCATCTATCCCCACACCGGCCAGGCCGCCAAAGCGGCCGTCGCCGTCGCCGCGCTGTGTGAGAAGTACAACGTTGAGCTGGTGGCCATCGGCAACGGTACCGCCTCGCGTGAAACCGAGCGTTTCTTCCTCGACGTGCAGAAACAGTTCCCGAAGGTCACCGCCCAGAAGGTGATCGTCAGCGAAGCCGGGGCTTCCGTTTACTCCGCCTCCGAGCTGGCGGCGCAGGAGTTTCCGGACCTCGACGTGTCGCTGCGCGGCGCGGTCTCCATCGCCCGCCGTCTGCAGGATCCCCTGGCCGAGCTGGTGAAAATCGACCCGAAATCCATTGGCGTCGGCCAGTATCAGCACGACGTCAGCCAGACCCAGCTGGCGCGTAAGCTGGACGCGGTGGTGGAAGACTGTGTGAACGCCGTCGGCGTTGACCTGAACACCGCCTCCGTTCCGCTGCTGACCCGCGTCGCCGGCCTGACCCGCATGATGGCGCAGAACATCGTCGCCTGGCGCGACGAGAATGGTCAGTTCCAGAACCGCCAGCAGCTGCTGAAAGTCAGCCGTCTGGGGCCGAAAGCCTTTGAACAGTGCGCGGGCTTCCTGCGTATCAACCACGGCGACAACCCGCTGGATGCCTCCACCGTTCACCCGGAAGCTTACCCGGTGGTCGAACGTATTCTGGCCGCCACCCAGCAGGCGCTGAAAGATCTGATGGGCAATAGCAGTGCGCTGCGCCACCTGAAGGCAGTGGACTTCACCGATGAGAAGTTTGGCGTCCCGACGGTCACCGACATTATCAAAGAGCTGGAAAAACCGGGCCGCGATCCGCGTCCGGAGTTTAAGACCGCGAAGTTCGCCGATGGTGTGGAGACCATGAATGACCTGCTGCCGGGAATGATTCTGGAAGGTGCCGTCACCAACGTCACCAACTTCGGCGCGTTTGTTGATATCGGCGTTCATCAGGACGGACTGGTACACATTTCGTCGCTTTCTGACCGGTTTGTTGAGGATCCGCACACCGTGGTGAAAGCGGGCGACATCGTCAAGGTCAAAGTGATGGAAGTCGATCTGCCGCGTAAGCGTATCGCCCTGACCATGCGTCTCGACGAGCAGCCGGGCGACAGCAACGCCCGCCGCGGCGGTGGTCAGGAGCGCCCGCAGGGAAATCGCCCGGCCGCGAAAGCCGCCAAACCCCGCGGTCGCGAGGCGCAGCCTGCCGGCAACAGCGCGATGATGGATGCCCTCGCCGCAGCGATGGGTAAAAAACGCTAAACTCTCCCTGCCCCTTTTTCAGGGGCAGTTTTTTTTCATGACCAGGCCATCGCCATCACGCGCAAAACAGCTTCAGTTGTTTCTGATAACCTGCTTTTATTCCACGCCTGAAAGGCAGCGAAATTAATATTTTCATTTCGTTAACTTCAGAAACCTTAATTAAACATTAGATCGCCGAAATAATATTTCGCGCATTTTTGATTACAGGCTGACTTTGCGGCATATCAATAAAAAGGTGATTTTCACTTTAAAAATAGCCTGCAGCGCATCATATGTATTGATGATAAAAACCATTCTCATTATCATCGATTACAGAACGTTTTTTCTTTTTTCGTTGGCTACGGTCCCCGGCGCAACTGCCTCCAGGCGTCCGGAAAATTCTTCTTCGGTTAGCGATAGACAAGTAGGCCCTATGCAATTCACACCTGATAGTGCGTGGAAAATTACCGGTTTTTCTCGCGATATTAGCCCAGCATACCGTCAGAAACTGCTCTCCCTCGGCATGCTGCCCGGTTCCTCTTTTCATGTGGTTCGCGTGGCGCCGCTCGGCGATCCTGTTCATATTGAAACCCGACGCGTCAGTCTGGTATTACGCAAAAAAGATCTCGCCTTAATCGAACTGGAAGCGGTTGCACAATAACGGCTGGCCCGGCACAAGAGTCTGAAATATGCAAAAATTAACCGTTGGTTTAATTGGTAATCCTAATTCCGGCAAGACCACCTTATTTAATCAGCTGACCGGCGCTCGCCAGCGCGTGGGCAACTGGGCTGGGGTGACCGTTGAGCGTAAAGAGGGGATTTTCGCCACCACTGACCACCAGGTCACGCTGGTCGACCTCCCGGGAACCTACTCCCTGACCACCATCTCCTCGCAGACCTCGCTGGACGAGCAGATTGCCTGCCACTACATCCTGAGCGGCGACGCCGACATGCTGATTAACGTGGTCGATGCCTCCAACCTCGAGCGCAACCTCTATCTGACGCTGCAGCTGCTCGAGCTGGGGATCCCCTGCGTCGTCGCGCTGAACATGCTGGATATCGCCGAAAAGCAGCAGGTGCGGATCGATATCGACGCCCTCGCCGCCCGTCTCGGTTGCCCGGTCATTCCGCTGGTATCGACTCGCGGACGGGGGATCGAAGCGCTGAAGATCGCCCTCGACCGTCATCAGGCGAACAGCGATATTGAGCTGGTCCACTATCCGCAGCCGCTGCTGCGCGAAGCTGACCTGCTGGCGCAGCAGATGTCAGCGCAGATCCCGACCCGGCAGCGGCGCTGGCTGGGTCTGCAGATGCTGGAGGGCGATATCTACAGCCGGGCCTATGCCGGCGACGCCGCCGATAAACTGGATATCGCTCTGGCGAATCTCAGCGACGAGATCGACGACCCGGCGCTGCACATCGCTGACGCGCGCTATCAGACCATCGCCGCCATTTGCGACGCCGTCAGCAATACCCTGACCGCCGAACCAAGCCGCTTCACCGCCGCGATGGACAAAGTGATCCTCAACCGCTTCCTCGGGTTGCCGATTTTTCTCTTTGTCATGTACTTGATGTTCCTGCTGGCGATCAACATCGGCGGCGCGCTGCAGCCGATTTTCGATGCCGGCTCGGTCGCGATCTTTGTGCATGGCATTCAATGGCTGGGTTACACCCTGCACTTCCCGGACTGGCTGACCGTGTTCCTCGCCCAGGGGATCGGCGGCGGTATCAACACCGTGCTGCCGCTGGTGCCACAGATCGGCATGATGTATCTGTTTCTCTCCTTCCTTGAGGACTCCGGCTACATGGCGCGCGCCGCCTTTGTGATGGATCGCCTGATGCAAGCCCTCGGCCTGCCGGGGAAATCCTTCGTCCCGCTGATTGTCGGTTTTGGCTGCAACGTGCCGTCGGTGATGGGCGCCCGCACCCTTGACGCGCCGCGCGAGCGTCTGATGACCATTATGATGGCGCCGTTTATGTCCTGCGGCGCGCGGCTGGCGATCTTCGCCGTCTTCGCGGCCGCCTTCTTTGGGCAGAACGGCGCGCTGGCGGTCTTCTCGCTCTATGTGCTGGGCATTGTGATGGCCATCCTCACCGGCCTGATGCTGAAGCACACCATTATGCGCGGCGAAGCCTCGCCGTTCGTGATGGAGCTGCCGGTGTACCACGTCCCGCATATCAAAAGTCTGATTATCCAGACCTGGCAGCGCCTGAAAGGCTTTGTGCTGCGCGCCGGGAAGGTGATCGTCATCGTCAGCATCTTCCTCAGTGCGCTGAACAGTTTCTCACTGAGCGGTAAGGTCGTCGACAACATCAACGACTCCGCGCTGGCCTCGGTGAGCCGGGTCATTACGCCGGTGTTTAAACCGATCGGCGTGCATGAAGATAACTGGCAGGCCACCGTCGGCCTGTTTACCGGCGCGATGGCGAAAGAGGTGGTAGTGGGTACGCTGAACACCCTCTATACCGCCGAAGATATCCAGAATGAGGAATTCAATCCGCAGACCTTCAGCCTCGGCGAAGAACTGCTCGCCGCCGTCGATGAGACATGGCAGGGACTGAAAGACACCTTCAGCCTCAGCGTCCTGGCCAACCCCATCGAAGCCAGCAAAGGCGATGGCGAAATGGCCACCGGCGCCATGGGGGTGATGGGCAGTAAATTTGGCAGCGCGGCGGCGGCATACAGCTACCTGATCTTCGTCCTGCTCTATATTCCCTGCATCTCGGTGATGGGCGCCATCGCCCGCGAATCAAGCCGCGGCTGGATGACCTTCTCCATCCTGTGGGGGCTGAATATCGCCTATTCGCTCTCGACGCTCTATTACCAGACCGTTAGCTTTAGCGATCACCCGCGCTACAGTCTGGTGTGTATCCTGGCGGTAGTGTTGTTCAACGTGGTGCTCTTTGGCCTGTTGCGCCGGGCGCGCAGCCGGGTGGACGTCTCGCTGCTGGCCACGCGAAAAACGCCGGCCTCCTGCTGTTCCAGCCCGGCTGGCGATTGCCACTAAGGAGGGACTGTGGCGTCGTTAATGGAAGTCCGCGATATGCTGGCCCTGCAGGGCCGCATGGAGGCGAAACAGCTCAGTGCTCGCCTGCAGACACCTCAGCCGCTGATTGACGCCATGCTTGAGCGAATGGAAGCCATGGGTAAGGTGGTCCGGATCAGCGAAACGAGCGAGGGCTGCCTCTCCGGCAGCTGTAAAAGTTGCCCTGAAGGGAAAGCGGCGTGCCGGCAGGAGTGGTGGGCGCTGCGATGAAAGGAGTCAGGCCAGGTCGCGCAACGAGGTAAAACGAGTAAGACAGCTATGAAAAACGGGCCAGCAGGCCCGTTTTCTTATGACTGGATTATTTATAAACGTCAGCGTTCGCGTGTACGGTTTTTTCGTTTTTCTGCCCGGCAATCACAACAAAGTATTTCCCACCCAGCTCATCGGCTTTTTTCGACAGATCGCGGCGGGCGTCCATCGGCGACGTCGTCCTGGAGGTCGTAATGCTACCGACCTTGGTCAGATTCATCTTCGCCACGTCTTCTTTTTGGATCTCTTTCGCGGCGAATGCGCCGAAAGAGAGGGTGCCTATCACCAGAGATGCAACCATTCCTGTAACAAGTTTCATAGCCTCTACTCTCCATAAGGTTGTTATTGTAGGTCACGGTGGCGGATTGAAATAATCAACCACCGTAACAACCTAAGTATTGCTAGAAATGGCCCTTTTACCATGGCGCGGCAAAAAAAATTACCCCAGCCGCGTCTTCAGCGCCAGCAGCGGCTCGCAGAAGGCCGCGGGATGGGAAACAAACGGCGCATGCGCGGCCTTATCGAAGAGGATTGACTCGCTTTCCGGCCACAGGTCATCCAGCAACGGGACGATCTTGCGCGGCACCAGTCCATCCAGCCGGCCATACAGCCGCAGAAACGGCATCGGCAGCCTGACCAGCGCCTGACGCAGATCGACGGTTCTGAGGATCTCCAGTCCGCCATTCAGCGCCTCGGCGGAAGGCATCGGCAGCGAGAGCACCGCCTGCTTTAACGCCCGCGCATCCTGACGCGCGCTCTCTGTGCCCATGGTTTGCAGGGCGAGGAATCGCTCGACGGTGCGCTGGAAATCGTCGCTCAGCTGCTGCTGAAATCCGGCCAGCACCTCGGGCTTGATGCCGGGCCAGTCGTCACGAGCCGCGAAACAGGGGGAAGAGGCAACCGTCACCAGCGCCTGCACGCGTTCCGGACGCATAATCGCGACCTGGCTGGCCACCAGCCCGCCCAGGCTCCAGCCCAGCCACACCGCCTGTGGAGGGGCCTGCTCCAGCACCCGCTGCGCCATCGCCTCCAGCGACATCGCCCCAAACCCGCCGCTGCGGCCATAGCCCGGCAGATCCACCAGGTGGAGGGTAAAATGCGAAGCCAGCTGCGGCGTGATGCAATCCCATACCTGAGCGTTCAGCCCCCAGCCGTGCAGCAGCACAAGATGACAATCTCCTTCGCCGATTGTTTGCCACCAGATGTCGTTCATCCGTTACCGTTCTCTTTTTACTGGACAGAAGGCCAAATATGCTAACAGCACACAGCTTATGCTGGCTATGCCAAATGCCGCTGGCAGTCGCCCGCTGGGGGATCTGCTCCCGCTGCAGCCGCGCCCTGCTCGCCTGTCCCCCGCTCTGCCCGCAGTGCGGCCTGCCGGCGGCGGCATCCCGTCACCCCTGCGGCCGCTGCCTGCAAAAGCCGCCTCCCTGGCATCGGCTGGTGGCGGTCAATGACTATCGCCCGCCGCTGAGCGGTCTGGTGCAGCAGCTGAAGTTTCACCATCGCCCGGAGCTGGGCCCCGCCCTCGCGCGTCTGCTGCTGCAGCGCCTTCTGCAGCGTGACGATTTGCCGCCAGTAGACGCTCTGGTCGGCGTGCCGCTATGGCATCGCCGTCGCTGGCGCCGGGGTTATAATCAGTGCGACGAACTGTGCCGACCGTTAGCCCGCTGGCGAGGATGCGTCTGGCATCGCGAAGGCCTGACTCGCCAGCGAGCCGGCGCCGTCCAACATTCGCTCAATGCCCGCCAGCGCAGGCAGAACCTGAAAAATGCCTTTCAGCTTGAATTTGCCGTGCAGGGACTCCATATCGCTCTGGTGGATGATGTCGTCACGACCGGCAGCACCGTCGCCGAGATATCCCGCCTGCTTTTGCGAAACGGCGCCGCGACGGTTCAGGTATGGTGTTTGTGCCGTACCTTGTAGACCCCCGCTGATGGGCGTATTATAACCCAGTAAAATAGTCAACTATTAGGCCAACGCTATGATCCGTATTTCCGATGCTGCACAAGCGCACTTTGCCAAACTGCTGGCAAATCAGGAAGAAGGGACGCAAATTCGCGTATTTGTGATTAATCCCGGCACCCCAAACGCTGAGTGCGGCGTATCCTACTGCCCACCGGATGCGGTGGAAGACACCGACACGGCGCTGAAATTTGAACAGCTGACCGCCTATGTCGATGAGCTCAGCGCGCCCTATCTGGAAGACGCTGAAATTGATTTCGTCACTGACCAGCTCGGCTCGCAGCTGACGCTGAAAGCGCCGAACGCCAAAATGCGCAAAGTCTCTGACGATGCCCCGCTGATGGAGCGCGTCGAGTACCTGCTGCAGTCGCAGATTAACCCGCAGCTGGCAGGCCACGGCGGCCGCGTATCGCTGATGGAGATCACCGACGACGGTCTGGCTATCCTGCAGTTCGGCGGCGGATGCAACGGCTGCTCGATGGTCGACGTGACCCTGAAAGAAGGTATTGAAAAACAGCTGCTGAACGAGTTTCCGGAGCTGAAAGGGGTTCGCGATCTGACCGAGCACCAGCGCGGCGAGCACTCCTACTACTAAACCCTTCCTCCGGCGGCAGCCTGCCGCCGGATCGCCGTGATCCATTCTGTGTTACCGCGCAACATCTCCCGCTAAATGACCGGCAAAAACCGGGGAAAGAGTATGACTTAAGTCTCATATTTAACATTTTCCCCCGTCAGGTGATTCTCAACCCTCACATGTTACCCGTATCATCCATTTCAGGCGCCACCGGCAAAAAAATAGCCAGCTATCCTTTCTCTGGGTAAGGATAATGCAAGCGTTTACGGTGCCAGACTATTTTGCTCCCTGACGGAGCGGATGCTCTACAGGTTCGAACTTTGACGTTACCCATAACAAATTAAGGCCAGGTAAATCATGCCATTAGTCATCGTTGCTATCGGGGTTGCCCTGTTGTTGCTGTTAATGATCCGTTTCAAAATGAACGGCTTCATTGCGCTGGTTCTGGTGGCGCTCGCCGTCGGATTAATGCAGGGTATGCCACTGGATAAAGTGATCGTCTCCATCAAAAACGGCGTTGGCGGCACCCTTGGCAGCCTCGCGCTGATCATGGGCTTCGGCGCTATGCTCGGTAAGCTGCTGGCAGACTGCGGCGGCGCCCAGCGTATCGCCACCACGCTTATCAATAAGTTCGGTAAGAAGCATATTCAGTGGGCGGTGGTCCTGACCGGCTTCACCGTTGGCTTCGCCCTGTTCTATGAAGTGGGCTTCGTGCTGATGCTGCCGCTGGTGTTCACCATCGCCGCCTCGGCCCGTATTCCGTTGCTGTACGTCGGCGTACCGATGGCAGCCGCGCTCTCCGTCACCCACGGCTTCCTGCCGCCGCATCCGGGTCCGACCGCGATCGCCACCATCTTCCATGCCGATATGGGCAAAACGCTGCTCTACGGCACCATTCTGGCTATCCCGACGGTTATCCTGGCGGGACCGGTGTTTGCGCGCTTCCTGAAAGGGATAGATAAGCCGATCCCGGAAGGCCTGCATAACCCGAAAGTGTTCACTGAAGAAGAGATGCCAGGCTTTGGCGTCAGCGTCTGGACCTCGCTGGTTCCGGTGATCCTGATGGCGATGCGCGCCGTGGCTGAGATGATCCTGCCGAAAGGCCACGCCTTCCTGCCAATTGCCGAGTTCTTCGGCGACCCGGTGATGGCCACCCTGATTGCGGTACTGATTGCCTTGTTCACCTTCGGTTTGAACCGCGGCCGCTCCATGGAGCAGATCAACGATACCCTGACCTCTTCGATTAAAATCATCGCCATGATGCTGTTGATTATCGGCGGCGGCGGCGCCTTCAAGCAGGTGCTGGTGGATAGCGGCATGGATAAATACATCGCCTCTATCATGCACGAATCGAACATGTCTCCGCTGTTTATGGCGTGGTCTATCGCCGCGGTGCTGCGTATCGCGCTGGGTTCGGCGACCGTGGCCGCCATCACCGCGGGCGGGATCGCCGCGCCGCTGATCGCCACCACCGGCGTCAGCCCGGAGCTGATGGTTATCGCCGTTGGCTCCGGCAGCGTTATCTTCTCCCACGTCAACGATCCGGGCTTCTGGCTGTTCAAAGAGTACTTTAACCTGACCATCGGCGAGACCATCAAGTCCTGGTCGGTGCTGGAAACCATTATCTCAGTCTGCGGCCTGGTGGGCTGTCTGCTGCTGGGGATGGTGGTGTAAGGTCACTCCCGCCACAGAAAAAGGCCGGTCCGCGTGAAGCGGGCCGGCCTTTTTTATCGGACATGCTCTTCGCCGCGCAGAGGAGCGCGCGGCAGGAAGTTATCAGGAGGCGGCTTTCTTGCTCGCGGCCTTGCGCCGTTTATCCAGATCCTTAATCAGCTTATTGACCCGTTCATCGGCAAACATCTGCTCCAGGGTGACGGACAGCTTCCGGCGCCAGTTCGGGTACTCGGTGCTGGTGCCCGGAATGTTAACCGGCGTCGCCATCTCCAGCCAGTCTTCCGGCTGCAGGCCCAGCAGGGCGCTATTGCTGTCGGCAATATAACGCTGCATCCCCCGGTTGAGGATCCCCGTCATGCTCATCAGCGAGGCCTTATGGCCGGCGCGCTTGGGCAGACAGCCGTACTTATGCAGCGCGTCCAGCAGCCCTTGTTTCGCCAGCTCGCGGTCCTGGTACAGTCCGCGCAGCACCACCTCATCAGGATAGAGGCCCAGCGCTTTACCTAACGTCAGATCGCCGCTTTCCCAGTAGCCGCGGAGAGTGGGCAGGTCGTGCGTCGTCGCCACAGCCATTGATTGCTCCGGGTACAGCGCCGGCGCGCGGAACGTTTTCTCTGCATCACTCTCAAAATAGAGCACCTTATAAGAATAGACGCCGCTGTTGCGTAACTTGCTGACGATCTCCACCGGTACCGTGCCCAGATCTTCACCGATCACCATGCAGCGATGACGCTGGCTTTCCAGCGCCAGAAGCGACAGCAGATCGTCGACCGGATACTGAACGTAAGCGCCATGGTCGGCGGTTTCACCATACGGGATCCACCACAGACGCAGCACAGACATCACGTGATCGATGCGCAACGCGCCGCAGTTCTGCATATTAGCGCGCAGCAGGTCGATAAACGGCTCATAGGCGCGGGCGGCAATGATATGCGGATCCATCGGCGGCAGGCCCCAGTTCTGGCCCAGCGGGCCCAGAATATCCGGCGGCGCGCCTACGGATGCTTTCAGGCAGTACAGTTCACGATCGCACCAGGTTTCCGACCCGCCCTCGGCGACGCCCACCGCCAGGTCGCGGTAGAGGCCGATCGGCATGCCGTCACGCTGGCTGGTTTCCCAGCAGGCGGCAAACTGACTCCAGGCCAGCCACTGCAGCCAAAGATAGAAACTGACGTCATCCTCATGCTCGACGCAGAAGGCTTTCACCTCCGGGCTGTCGATATCCTGAAAGGCCTTCGGCCAGGCCGGCCAGCCCCAGCGCAGCGGGTCCTGTTGTACCTGCCAGGCGTGCAGCGCATCGAAAGCCGCCTGCCAGTAGAGGCTTTCCCCTTCGCGCAGAACAAACTCGCGGAACGCTGCCATCTGCTCATCTTCACGACGAGAGAATTGTTTCCACGCCATACGCAGCGCGGTCATTTTCAGCGTAGTGACGGCGGTATAATCCACGTCGTCCGTTTCCCGCGCCGCCTGCAGTGCCTGCTGCGTTGCCGGAGACTGCCACCACGCCTGCGCCTCTTCGCTACGCTGGAAATCTTCAACCGCGTTGACGTCGATATAAATAACGTTCAGCCAGCGACGTGAAGACGGGCTATAGGGGCTGGCGCTCTCCGGGTTCGCCGGATAGAGGGCATGAATCGGGTTAAGGCCAATAAACGACCCGCCGCGGCGGGCGATTTCCGGCAGCATGGCCCGCAGATCGCCAAAATCGCCGATCCCCCAGTTTTTCTCGGAGCGCAGGGTATACAGCTGCACGCAGGTGCCCCACAGCTTTTTCCCCTCTTTCAGCGGCTGCGGCTCATAGCAGCGGGCTGGCGCGACGATAGTCCGGCAGTGCCAGCGCTCCCCCTCCTGGGTGAGGGTCAGGGAGTGGTACCCCTCCGGCAGTTTGGCCGGCAGCGGCAGCGTCTCGCCGCCGCGGGTTTTCCCTTGATACTGCTTACCATCCTCAGTAGTCAGGATCCACTGATACTCACCGCGTCCTGCCACCGGCAGCGACATTTTTTTGCCGTGAGTGAAAATTTTCACGTTCGGCAGCGGGTTAACCGCCACTTTCGTGGCGGCGGTAGAGCGATGCATCGCATCCAGCAGGCGCTGTTTGGTGACAGCCGCGATAGACTGCGGCTTGCCGTGCGCGTTGATATAGCTGGGGCTGATGCCCGCCGCCAGCGCGGCATTATCGAGGCGTTTACTCTCCATAGGCCTTCCTTTAGCGTTTCGCCTGCCAGATACGTTGCTGATAATCGCGGATCGAGCGGTCGGAGCTGAACATGCCGCAGCGCGCGGTGTTGAGGATAGCCGCGCGGGTCCAGGCCTCCTCGTCGCGATACAGCTCATCTACCCGTTTTTGCGCCGCTACGTAGGCTTCGAAATCGGCCAGCACCAGGTACGGATCGCCGCCCTGCAGCAGGCTGTGCAGCATCTGATCGAAGGCATGCTTGTCGCCGTTGCTGTAGGTGCCGTTCTCCAGCTCCTTAAGCACCGCATCGAGCAGCTTGTCTTTTTTACGCCATTTCAGCGGATCGTAGCCTTTCGCTTTCAGGGCTTTCACCTCTTCAACCGTGTGGCCGAAGATAAAGATGTTCTCCTCGCCCACCTGCTCAGCGATTTCCACGTTAGCGCCATCCAGCGTCCCGACGGTCAGCGCGCCGTTCAGCGCCAGCTTCATGTTGCCGGTGCCAGAGGCTTCTTTACCCGCGGTGGAGATCTGCTCGGAGATATCCGCCGCCGGGATCAGTTTTTCTGCTGCCGATACACAATAGTCCGGCAGGAAGACCACCTTCAGCTTATCGCCGACTTTCGGGTCGTTGTTGATCGCTTCCGCTACCTTATTGATGGCAAAAATAATGTTTTTCGCCAGATAGTAGCCCGGCGCCGCTTTCGCGCCGAACAGGAAGACGCGCGGTACGCGGTCGGACTGCGGGTTTTCGCGGATCTCTTTGTACAGCGCAAGGATATGCAGCAGGTTAAGGTGCTGACGCTTATACTCGTGCAGACGTTTGATCTGGATATCGAAGATCGCCTGCGGGTTGATCTCAATCCCGGTACGCTGCTTCACAAACTCAGCCAGATGAACTTTGTTGGCCTGCTTGATATCGCGATAAGTCTGACGGAACGCCGCATCGTCAGCATATTTTTCCAGGTTGATCAGCTGGTCGAGGTCATTGGCCCACTCTTTTTTCAGCGTCTCATCCAGCAGCGAGGCCAGCGCCGGGTTGCACTGCTTGATCCAGCGGCGCGGCGTGATGCCGTTGGTCACGTTATGGAATTTGTTCGGCCACAGCTGGTTATATTCCGGGAACAGATCTTTTACCACCAGATCCGAGTGCAGCGCCGCCACGCCGTTGACAGCAAAGCCGCCCACCACGCACATGTTGGCCATCCGAACCTGTTTGTCATGCACCACCGCCAGCTTCGCCCAGACCTGCTTATCGCCCGGCCAGGTTTTGTCCACCAGCTGTTTAAAGCGGTCGTTGATCTCTTTAATGATCTGCATATGGCGCGGCAGCAGCGCTTTTACCAACTTCTCATCCCAGCATTCCAACGCTTCCGGCATCAGGGTGTGGTTGGTGTAAGCAAAGGTTTTGCTGGTGATCGCCCAGGCGTCGTCCCAGCTCAGCTGGTGCTCGTCGATCAGCACGCGCAGCAGCTCCGGGATGGCGATGGTCGGGTGCGTATCGTTCAGCTGGATCACTTCGTAATCCGCCAGCTCGGCCAGCTTGCGGCCTGCCAGATGATGACGGCGCAGGATATCGGCCACTGAGCAGGCGCACTGGAAGTACTGCTGCATCAGGCGCAGTTTTTTACCGGCCTGATGGTTGTCGTTCGGGTACAGCACCTTGGTCAGTTTTTCCGCGTCGATGCCCTGCTGCTCGGCGCGCAGGAAATCGCCATCGTTGAATTTGGTCAGGTTGAACGGATGAGCGTGTTTGGCCTGCCACAGACGCAGCGGCTGGGCGACGTTGTTGCGATAGCCAAGCACCGGCAGGTCCCAGGCTTCGCCGGTAATGACGAACGCCGGCTGCCATTCGCCTTTTTTGCTGACTTTCCCGCCGATACCTACCTGGACATCCAGCGCTTCGTTATGACGGAACCACGGGTAGCTGCTGCGCCCCCAGTCGTCAGGGGCTTCCATCTGCTGGCCATCGTCAAATGACTGGCGGAACAGGCCATACTGGTAGTTGAGACCGTAACCGGTCGCCGACTGCCCCACCGTCGCCATGGAGTCGAGGAAGCAGGCTGCCAGACGTCCCAGGCCGCCGTTACCCAGCGCCGGGTCAGTCTCTTCTTCCAGCAGATCGGTGAGGTTGACATCGTAGCCTTTCAGCGCGTCGCTGACGCCCTCGTACCAGCCCAGGTTGAGCAGGTTGTTGCCGGTCAGACGACCAATCAGAAACTCCATTGAGATGTAGTTAACGTGACGCTGTCCTTGCGCCGGTTTCGCTACCGGCTGCGCCGCCAGGAGTTCCGCCAACGCTCCGCTGACTGCGCGCCACCATTGACGCTGTGTCATCTCGGAAGCGGACTGTAAACCAAAATGCTGCCACTGACGCGTCAGTGCAGCCTGAAACTGAGCTTTGTTAAATGTAGTCTGTGACATAATGAGATCCGGGTCCTTTACTAAAACGATGGCGCTAGTGTGCCGACCTCCCGATTCATCGTCCTCATCCTGACGGGGATTAGACAGGGAGGAGTGGCGGGGATGAGCGAAAAGTGTGATCCTGAACACTATAGTGTGGGTGAGAAGGCAAAAATATGCTGTAAAAATCACCGCGATATGACAATTGAGAGGTTACCTCCGGTAGCTAAAAATTTGTTACAGGCCAATACGCGTAAAAAATCTTCCAGTTCCTCGCCACGTTATTAACAAAATAAATAGAGGCCCCTGAAGAAATAAGCACCTTTCATCGCATTGACCCGCAAAAAAGATTACTTCTAAGAAATCGCTGACAATAATTTAATAAAAACAAACAACTACTCTTAGCGTAAAATAAATCCACCCACACTCCGCCAGCTACCGCCTGAAAACCGCGGCCGACCAGTCCTGCCTGCGATTTTTTCCCATTCTCAGCCAATGTCGAAATTTGTGACATAGAGCAAATTCAAGAGCATAAACTTCGGACATAACTTGCAATAAATTTCATAATCACCGACCTTATTAGATATTAATTACGAAGCGCAAAAAAAATCGCAACCTCTCTCTTGCACAGCGAAATGTAGAACTATGTTGATTCCGTCCAAATTAAGTCGTCCGGTCCGCCTTGAACACACTGTGGTTCGTGAGCGCTTACTGGCGAAACTTTCCGGCGCGAACAATTATCGTCTCGTGCTGATCACCAGTCCTGCCGGGTACGGTAAAACAACGCTCATTTCTCAGTGGGCCGCGGGTAAAAACGATCTTGGGTGGTTTTCGCTGGACGAAGGCGACAACCAGCAGGAGCGTTTTGCCAGCTATCTGATCGCGGCGATTCAGCAGGCTACCGGCAACCACTGCGCGGCCAGTGAAGCGATGGTGCAAAAACGCCAGTACGCCAGTCTCTCCTCTCTTTTTGCGCAGCTGTTTATTGAACTTGCCGACTGGCAGCGCCCGCTGTATCTCGTCATTGATGATTACCATCTGATCAATAATCCGGTGATCCATGACGCGATGCGCTTTTTCCTGCGCCATCAGCCGGAGAATATGACCCTGGTGGTCCTGTCGCGTAACCTGCCGCAGCTGGGCATTGCCAATCTGCGCGTCCGCGATCAGCTTCTGGAGATTGGCAGTCAGCAGCTGGCCTTTACCCACCAGGAGGCGAAACAATTTTTCGACTGTCGTCTGACATCGCCTATCGAAGCCGACGACAGTAGCCGGCTGTGCGACGATGTCGCCGGGTGGGCCACCGCGCTACAACTCATCGCCCTCTCCGCCCGCCAGAATAACTCCTCCGCCCAACACTCCGCCCGCCGCCTCGCCGGGATTAACGCCAGCCATCTGTCGGATTATCTGGTGGATGAAGTACTGGATAACGTTGACGCCCGCACGCGCAACTTTTTGCTGAAGAGTTCTCTGCTGCGCTCAATGAACGACGCGTTAATCGTGCGCGTCACCGGCGAAGAGAATGGCCAGATGCAGCTGGAGGAGATCGAACGCCAGGGGCTGTTCCTGCAGCGGATGGATGATTCCGGCGAATGGTTCCGCTATCACCCGCTGTTTGGCAGCTTCCTGCGCCAGCGCTGTCAGTGGGAGCTGGCGGTTGAACTACCGGAGATCCACCGCGCCGCGGCGGAAAGCTGGATGGCGCAAGGTTTCCCCAGCGAGGCCATCCACCATGCGCTGGCGGCCGGCGATGCCAAAATGCTGCGCGATATCTTGCTCAATCATGCCTGGGGCATGTTTAACCATAGCGAGCTGGGGCTACTGGAGCAGTCGCTGGCGGCGCTGCCATGGTCCAATCTGCTGGAAAATCCGCGCCTGATCCTGCTCCAGGCCTGGCTGATGCAGAGCCAGCATCGCTACAGCGAAGTCAATACCCTGCTGGCGCGCGCCGAGCAGGAGATGAGTGTGGAAATGGACACCGCGATGCATGGCGACTTCAACGCGCTGCGCGCGCAGGTGGCGATTAACGATGGCGACCAGGACGAGGCGGAACGTCTGTCAATGGTGGCCCTGGAAGAGCTGCCGCTGGCCAACTATTACAGCCGCATCGTCGCCACATCGGTGCATGGCGAAGTTCTCCATTGTAAGGGGAAGCTGACCAAATCCCTCGCCGTGATGCAGCAGACCGAACAGATGGCCCGCCGTCACGACGTATGGCATTACGCCCTGTGGAGCATCATTCAGCAAAGCGAAATCCTCTTCGCCCAGGGCTTCCTGCAGGCCGCCTGGGAGAGCCAGGAGAAAGCCTTCCAGCTGGTACGCGAACAGCATCTTGAGCAGTTGCCGATGCATGAGTTCCTGCTGCGCATCCGTTCTCAGCTGCTGTGGGCATGGGCGCGCCTCGACGAGGCTGAAGCTTGCGCCCGCCAGGGGATGGACGTGCTATCCACCTATCAGCCGCAGCAGCAGCTGCAGTGCCTGGCGCTGATGGTCCAGTGCTCACTGGCGCGCGGCGATCTGGATAATGCCCGCAGCCACCTGAACCGGCTGGAAAACCTGCTCGGTAATGGTCACTATCACAGCGACTGGGTCTCCAACGCCGATAAGGTGCGAGTGATCTACTGGCAGATGACCGGTGATAAAACCGCGGCGGCCAACTGGCTGCGCCAGACGCCAAAGCCGGAGTTCGCCAACAACCACTTCCTGCAGAGCCAGTGGCGCAACATCGCCCGGGCGCAGATCCTGCTGGGCGATTTCGAACCGGCGGAAATGGTGCTGGAAGAGCTGAACGAAAATGCGCGTTCGCTGCGTTTGATGAGCGATCTCAACCGCAATCTGCTGCTGCTCAACCAGCTGTACTGGCAGTCGGGACGCAAGAGCGAAGCGCAGAAAGCCCTGCTGGAAGCCCTGACGCTCGCCAACCGCACCGGTTTTATCAACCACTTTGTGATTGAAGGCGAGGCGATGGCCCAGCAGCTGCGCCAGCTGATCCAGTTGAACACGTTGCCGGAGCTGGAGCAGCATCGCGCCCAGCGTATTCTGCGCGACATCAACCAGCATCATCGCCACAAATTCGCCCACTTTGACGAAGGGTTCGTCGAGCGACTGCTGAATCATCCGGAGGTGCCGGAGCTTATCCGCACCAGCCCGCTGACCCAGCGCGAGTGGCAGGTGCTTGGCTTAATCTATTCCGGTTACAGCAACGAGCAGATTGCCGGCGAGCTTGACGTGGCGGCCACCACCATCAAGACCCACATTCGCAACCTGTATCAGAAACTGGGCGTCGCCCACCGGCAGGACGCGGTACAGCATGCCCAGCAGTTACTTAAGATGATGGGATACGGCGTCTGACGACGCCGTTGCCGTTTAGCACAGCTCCAGCTGAAGGTTGTTATCAGTGATCACCTTCAGCACGCCGGCCGGCGGCAGCACGTCGGTATAGACCGCATCGACCATACTGATGCTGCCCATGTTGACCATCGCATTGCGGCCAAACTTGGTATGGTCCACTACCAGCATCACGTGGCGTGAATTCTCAATGATCGCCCGCTTGGTACGCACTTCATGATAATCAAACTCCAGCAGCGAGCCATCGCTGTCTACGCCGCTGATGCCGAGAATGCCGAAGTCGAGGCGGAACTGCGAGATAAAGTCGAGGGTGGCTTCCCCAATAATCCCGCCGTCCCGGCTACGCAGTTCGCCGCCGGCGAGAATAATGCGGAAGTCCTCTTTCACCATCAGCGTGTTGGCGACGTTAAGGTTATTGGTCACAATCCGCAGATCGTTGTGATCGAGCAGGGCGTGCGCCACCGCTTCCGGCGTGGTGCCGATATCAATAAACAGCGTCGCCCCGTCCGGGATCTCGCTGGCCACCCGCCGGGCGATACGCTCTTTCTCCGCCGTCTGGGTCGCTTTGCGATCGTGCCAGGAGGTGTTCACCGAGCTGGAGGGCAGCGCCGCGCCGCCGTGATGGCGGAGGATCATTTTCTGTTCGGCTAAATCGTTCAGGTCGCGGCGGATGGTCTGCGGGCTTACCGCGAACTGCTCAACCAGCTCTTCCGTGCTGACGTAACCCTGTTTTTTTACCAGCTCGATAATGGCGTCATGACGTTGTGTTTGTTTCATGAAATATCCCTGGAAAAATGTCGCCTACCCGACCCCTGTCGGTAAGTCTTTATGCGCGTTTTCGCCCATGTAAGGTATCAACAAACGCCATCGCCAGGCCGGTCGCCAGACCAGCCACGTGCGCGCCGTTGGCGATCGCCATGCCGAAAACGTCAAACCAGCCAGCAATTAACCACACTAAAGAGAAGAGTATCAACCCGCGCTGCAGATAAATACCGCTCTGCGGATCGCGCTCGCCCCGCAGCCAGACGTAGCCCATCAGCGCGTAGACCACGCCCGACAAGCCACCAAACCACGGGCCGCTAAACTGGTGCTGCACGAAGCCGCTCAGCAGAGCGCTGATGACGGTGATCACCACCAGCTTGCCGCTGCCGATGCGCTTTTCCACCGCGCCGCCAAGATACCACCACCATAGCAGGTTGAAGAGAATATGCATCAGCGAGAAATGCATGAAAGCATGGCTGAAATAGCGCCAGGCTTCGAACTGCAGCGAAGGATCGTAGGGCCAGGCCAGCCAAATCATCACCGGCTGATCGCCCAGCAGATTTTGCAGGATGAACACCGCGATGCAGATCAGCAGAATCGCCCAGGTGAACGGACCGGCGTTATGCCGCAGCGTGGCAAAGAAAGGAAAGCGCTGATAGCGCAACCCGCTATTGGTCTGTCCGGACTGCCAGCTCGCCGCCAGATAGCGCGGGTCCGCCGGGTTTTCGAGAAAACGCGCCAGCTCAGCCCTGACGCGCCCGGCCTGACTCTCATCAGCCAGCCAGACGTCGCTCTGGGTATGCTGCTGGATGGTCAGGATAATCCCCTGCGTCGCCATATAATCGACAAACGCCTGGGCCACCCGCGGGTTGGCAAAAGAGGTAATCATTAACATGCAGCGAATCGCTTATTCCACACAAAGGGGGATAGTATACCTGCCAGTCGTTAAAACGTCCCGCGCGCCACTTCCGCCGGGAAATGGCGATGCCAGGCGTCGAACCCGCCGTCAACGCTATAGACCTTATCAAACCCCTGCTGCAGCAGATATTGCGCGGCGCCCTTGCTGCTGTTGCCGTGATAGCACATCACCATCACCGCCGTGTCAAAGTCGTTGTCACGCATAAACGCGCCCAGCGTATCGTTGGTCAGATGAAACGCGCCCGGCGTATGACCCATCGCATAGCTTTGCGGATCGCGGATATCGACCAGTACCGCCGTCTGCTGATGCAGTTTCTGGTGCGCTTCTTCAACATTGATGCATTCAAACTGTTCCATGATTCTCTTCTCTTTCTCGTCATGACGGGCGATGGCCGACCCAATTTTACCCTGTAGTGTACCGTCAGGCGGTAAAGAAACGCCAATATGTTACACCCATCACTTCAAAATGTTTTTTTGATGTTACCAAAAGCGCGTTTGTTTGCTATAGTGAGCGATATCGAGCATTTATGAGCTTAAACGAAAGTGTGAGAGGGTAAGAACGTGGAAACCAAAGATCTGATTGTGATAGGCGGAGGCATCAACGGTGCCGGTATCGCGGCAGATGCCGCCGGGCGTGGTTTATCCGTACTGATGCTGGAAGCGCGCGATCTCGCCTGCGCCACCTCCAGCGCCAGTTCCAAACTGATCCACGGCGGGCTACGCTACCTCGAACACTATGAGTTCCGTCTGGTCAGCGAAGCGCTGGCCGAGCGTGAAGTGCTGTTAAAAATGGCCCCGCATATCGCCTTCCCGATGCGCTTTCGCCTACCGCATCGCCCGCATCTGCGCCCGGCATGGATGATCCGTATCGGCTTGTTTATGTACGATCATCTGGGCAAACGCACCAGCCTCCCGGGATCCACCGGGTTGCGTTTTGGCGCAGAATCGGTACTTAAACCGGAAATTGTGCGCGGTTTCGAATATTCCGACTGCTGGGTCGACGATGCCCGCCTGGTGCTGGCCAACGCGCAGATGGTCGTCCGCAAAGGCGGCGAAGTGCGTACCCGCACCCGCGCTATCTCGGCGAAACGTGAGAATGGCCTGTGGGTGGTGGAAGCGGAAGATATTGATAGCGGTGAGAAGTTTACCTGGAAGGCGCGCGGCCTGGTCAATGCCACCGGCCCATGGGTCAAACAGTTCTTCGACGAAGGGATGCATCTGCGCTCGCCTTACGGCATCCGTCTGATCAAGGGCAGCCACATCGTGGTGCCGCGGGTGCATACCCAGAAACAGGCTTATATTCTGCAGAACGAAGATAAACGCATAGTGTTTGTTATTCCGTGGATGGATGAGTTCTCTATCATCGGCACGACGGACGTCGAGTATAAGGGCGATCCGAAAGCGGTGGCCATTGATGATAAAGAGATCAACTATCTGCTGAACGTCTATAACGCGCACTTTAAAAAGACCCTCAGCCGGGACGATATCGTCTGGACCTACTCCGGCGTCCGTCCGCTGTGCGACGACGAGTCGGATTCGCCGCAGGCCATTACCCGCGACTATACCCTGGATATTCACGATGAGAACGGTCAGGCGCCGCTGCTGTCCGTCTTCGGCGGCAAGCTGACCACCTATCGCAAACTGGCCGAGCATGCACTGGAAAAACTGACCCCCTATTACAAAGGGATCGGCCCGGCATGGACCAAAACCGCGGTGCTCCCCGGCGGCGATATCGGCGGCGACCGCGACGACTACGCGGCAAAACTGCGCCGTCGCTTCCCGTTCATCAGTGAATCACTGGCCCGCCATTATGCCCGCACCTACGGGAGCAACAGCGAGTGGATCCTGAAGGAAGCCAGCGCCCTGAGCGATCTCGGGGAAGATTTCGGCCACGAGTTTTATGAAGCCGAGCTGAAATATCTGGTGGAGCACGAGTGGGTGCGCAGCCTGGATGACGCCATCTGGCGTCGAACCAAACAGGGTATGTGGCTGACTGCCGAGCAGCAGGCGCGCATCAGCGAATGGCTGGCGCAGCATGCGGGAAAGTCTGAACTGTCGTTAGCGTCCTGACATCGCGTGGCGCCAGGAGAGAAATACCCGGGCTATGGCTTGCGCTTGGCCCGGATACCTGTTCACAAATTAAACGAGACTTTTTTTCCAGTCGGCAATGTGACATTTATACTGAGTTCTCCCCCCAATGCCGCAATGTAGCGTTTTAGGGTCGAAAGCCGAGGGTCGTTATCTGCCTGTTCCATTTTAGCGATCGTTGGCTGCTTTACCCCCATAGCCGCAGCCATCTCTGTTTGCGACATTTGCAACTCTTCTCGAAGCAAGTTTAAAGCGACAGACTGGCGTATCTCTGCCGCTTTCGCTGCAATACGCTGCTGGCTATCAGGACTCTGTTTCGCCATGAGTTCTTTTAGCGTGGCCATTATCGCTCCTTAGTCAGGTGTTGGCTGAATTCTCTGTCAGCCAGAGTAATCATCTCTTTGTAAAAACGTTTCTCATTCATGCCATCCTTATCGCCCGCACATAAAACGATAGCTTTCCGCAGAGGATCAAAAGCAAAAAAGGCGCGGATGGGGAGCCCATGATGCTGAACCCGCAGTTCTTTCATATTCTGAAACGTTGAATCTTTCACCGTATCAACATACGGGCGCCCAAGCTGCGGAGCAAACTCAGACAGGATGAGCATCGTGGCCAACATATCCTCTTTTAAAGCTCTACTTTGTAATTCGAACCAGGTATCAAACGTATCCGTCGTTTCTACATCCCACATAGGCTATGAACGTAAACTTATTGAGCATTTATCGTACTGCTGGCGAATTCACGACAATAGTATATTCCCGCAATAGCCTGAATCCTCCCCGGCACTTTTCCGAATAAAACGTTCGCCACACAACACAACGGGGCCAAATGGCCCCGTTGTGTTGTGTGGTGTTGCATTGACTGGCTTACAGCCTTACCGGGTCGATATGCCAGATATATTTCGCGTACTCCTGGATCGTCCGGTCAGAAGAGAAGTAGCCCATGTTGGCAATATTCAACATCGCCTTATAGGCCCACTCTTCCGGGTTTTGATACAGCTCGTCGACGCGATCCTGGCAGTCCACATAGCTACGATAGTCCGCCAGAACCTGGTAGTGGTCGCCAAAGTTAATCAGCGAATCCAGCAGGTCGCGGTAGCGCCCCGGTTCTGCCGGGCTGAAGACGCCGGTACCGATCTGCGTCAGCGCCTGGTGGAGCTCTTCATCCTGCTCGTAATATTCGCGTGGTTTATAGCCGCTGCGACGTAGCTCCTCCACCTCTTCCGCGGTGTTGCCGAAGATAAAGATATTCTCTTCGCCCACGTGCTCCTGCATCTCCACGTTTGCCCCATCAAGGGTGCCGATAGTCAGCGCGCCGTTAAGGGCAAACTTCATATTACTGGTGCCGGAAGCTTCAGTGCCTGCGAGGGAGATCTGTTCCGACAGGTCTGCCGCCGGAATGATCAGCTGCGCCAGGCTAACGCTGTAGTTGGGGATAAAGACGACCTTCAGCTTGTCGCCAATCTGCGGATCGTTATTAATCACCGCCGCCACATCGTTGATCAGGTGAATAATGTGCTTGGCCATGTAGTAGGCCGAGGCCGCCTTACCGGCGAAAATATTTACCCGCGGCACCCACTCGGCCTGCGGATCGGCCTTGATCCGGTTATAGCGGGTGATGACGTGCAGCACATTCATTAGCTGCCGTTTGTATTCATGGATACGTTTGATCTGCACATCAAACAGCGCCTTCGGATTGACCACCACATTGAGCTGTTGAGCAATATAGCTGGCCAGCCGCTGTTTGTTCTCAAACTTGGCCTGACGCACCGCCTGATTGACCATCGGGTAGTCGATATGCTGTTTCAGCTCATCAAGCTGACTCAGATCGGTCCGCCAGGTGCGGCCGATATGCTCATCCAGCACTTTCGACAGCGGCGGGTTGGCCAGCGCCAGCCAGCGGCGCGGCGTCACACCGTTGGTCACGTTGATAAAGCGCATTGGGAAGATTTTGGCGAATTCGGCAAACAGTGACTCCACCATCAGTCGGGAATGCAGCTCGGACACCCCGTTGACCTTGTGGCTGACCACTACCGCCAGCCAGGCCATCCGCACACGGCGGCCGTTAGACTCGTCGATAATCGAGGTGCGGCTGAGGAGGTCGGTATCGTTCGGATACTGCTCCTGCAAGGTCTTGAGGAAATAGTCGTTAATCTCGAAGATAATCTGCAGATGGCGCGGCAGAATTTTACCCAGCATATCCACCGGCCAGGTCTCGAGCGCTTCGCTCATCAGGGTGTGGTTGGTATAGGAGAAGACCTGGCAGGTCGCCTCGAACGCCTCGTCCCAGCTGAACTTATGTTCGTCGATAAGCAGACGCATCAGCTCCGGTATCGACAGCACCGGGTGGGTGTCATTCAGGTGAATGGCAATCTTGCCCGCCAGGTTGTCATAGGTCTTATGCAACATGTAATGGCGACTCAGGATATCCTGCACCGTGGCCGACACGAGGAAATACTCCTGGCGCAGGCGCAGCTCGCGGCCGGAGTAGGTCGAGTCGTCCGGATAGAGCACGCGGGAGACGTTTTCGGAGTGGTTTTTATCCTCTACCGCGGCGAAGTAGTCGCCCTGGTTGAATTTACCGAGGTTAATTTCGCTGCTGGCCTGCGCGCTCCACAGACGCAGCGTGTTGGTGGCGTCGGTGTCAAAGCCGGGGATGATCTGGTCGTAGGCTTCCGCAATGATCTCCTCCGTCTCAATCCAGCGGGTTTTCTTTCCTTCCTGCTGAATGCGGCCGCCGAAGCGCACTTTATAGCGGGTGTTGTGGCGCTCAAACTCCCACGGGTTACCGTACTCCAGCCAGTAGTCAGGAGACTCTTTTTGCCGGCCATCGACAATATTCTGTTTAAACATCCCGTAGTCGTAGCGGATGCCGTAACCGCGTCCCGGCAGACCCAGCGCCGCCAGGGAGTCAAGGAAGCAAGCCGCCAGGCGGCCCAGACCGCCGTTGCCAAGCCCGGGGTCATTCTCTTCATCGATCAGCTCTTCGAGATCGAGCCCCATCTCCGCCAGCGCGCTGCTCACATCGTCATAAATGCCCAGCGACAGCAGCGCATTCGAGAGGGTGCGGCCGATCAGAAACTCCATCGACAGATAGTACACCTGGCGCACTTCCTGGGAGAGCTGCGCGCGGTTGGAGCGCAGCCAGCGCTCCACCATGCGATCGCGAACGGCAAACAGCGTGGCGTTAAGCCATTCATGCTTGTTGGCGATGGCCGGATCTTTACCGATGATAAACATCAGTTTATAGGCAATAGAATGCTTTAACGCCTCAACGCTCAGCGTCGGTGATGCATAGCTAAAGGGTACATTCATAACAATGACTCCAGTGGTTACATCAAGCGTTGATAAAGTTCGCGATAGGAGTTCGCGGCAACCTGCCAGCTAAAATCCATATTCATCGCCTGACGCTGCACGTAGCGCCAGAGCGACGGGCGCGACCAGAGGACAAAGGCGCGACGGATAGCGCGCAGCAATGACAGCGCATTGCTGTCCTCAAAGACAAACCCTGTCGCCAGACCATCGGCCAGATTCTCCAGCGAACTGTCAGCGACGGTGTCCGCCAGACCGCCGGTGCGGCGCACCAGCGGCAGCGTCCCGTATTTCAGACCATACAGCTGAGTCAGGCCGCAGGGTTCAAAGCGGCTCGGGACCAGAATGACGTCGGCGCCGCCCATAATGCGGTGGGAGAAGGCCTCATGGTAGCCAATCTGCACACCCACTTTGCCCGGGTGTTCGGCGGCGGCGGCGAGGAAACCTTCCTGCAGCACCGGATCGCCGGCGCCCAGTAGCGCCAGCTGGCCGCCCTGCTCAAGCAGACCCGGCAGCGCTTCAAGCACCAGGTCCAGCCCTTTCTGGCTGGTAAGACGGCTGACGACGGCAAACAACGGCGCTTTATCATCGACCTTCAGGCCCATGGCAATCTGCAGCTGACGCTTGTTCTCCGCCTTCTCCTCCAGCGTGTCGCGATCGTAGCGCATCGGCAGCAGCAGATCGTTTTGCGGGCTCCAGATACCGTCGTCAACGCCGTTGAGAATTCCCGACAGCCGACCTTCATGATGGCGCTGGCGCAGCAGCCCCTCCATGCCGTAGGCGTACTGCGGCTCGGTGATCTCGCGCGCGTAGGTCGGGCTCACCGCCGTAATATGGTCGGCGTAGTAGAGGCCGGCCTTGAGAAACGAGATCTGCCCGTTAAACTCGAGGCCATGCATGTTATAGAACGACCAAGGCAGCTCAATGTCATTCATATGCCAGGAGTAAAACATCCCCTGGTACGCCAGGTTGTGCACGGTAAACACCGATTTAGCCGGGCGTCCGCGCGCCGCCAGGTAGGCCGGCGTCAGGCCGGCGTGCCAGTCATGGGCATGCACCACATCCGGGCGCCAGAACGGATCCAGTCCGCTGGCCATTTCACTTCCCACCCAGCCCAGCAGCGCAAAGCGCAGGACATTGTCGGGATAAGCGTGCTGGTTGGTATCGTGGTAAGGGCTCCCCGGACGGTCATAGAGATGCGGGGCGTCTATCAGGTAGATCCCCACGCCGTTAAAGTGGCCGTACAGCAGCGTGATCCGCCCGGCGAAGGTATCCCGGCGGGTCACCACCTGGGCATCCACCACGCCGCGACGGATATCGGGAAACGCCGGCAACAGCACGCGCGTATCGATACCCTCCGCGATTTGCGCCGCCGGCAGTGCGCCGATGACGTCCGCCAGACCGCCCGTCTTTAACAGCGGGAACATCTCAGAACATACATGTAAGACCTGCATTAGCGCTCCTGTTTGTGCCCTAATTTCCGCAGCATGTCGCGGGTCACCAGCACGATACCTTCCTCTGAGCGATAGAAGCGGCGTGCATCCTCTTCCGCATTCTCACCAATCACCATTCCTTCCGGGATAACACAGGCGCGGTCAATCACGCAGCGACGCAGGCGGCATGAGCGCCCCACCCAGACATCTGGCAACAAGACTGCCGAATCAATGTTACAGAACGAATTCACCCGCACGCGCGGGAACAGCACCGACTGCACCACCACCGACCCGGAGATAATGCACCCCCCGGAAACCAGCGAGTTCAGGGTCATGCCGTGGCTACCGGAGCGGTCCTGCACGAACTTCGCCGGCGGCAGCGATTCCATATGGGTGCGGATCGGCCAGTTCTGGTCGTACATATCCAGCTCCGGCGTGACTGACGCCAGATCGAGGTTAGCCTTCCAGTAGGCTTCCAGCGTCCCCACGTCGCGCCAGTAAGGTTCGGCGTTCGGGTCGGACTGCACACAGGAGAGCGGGAAAGGATGTGCATAAGCCATGCCAGCTTCGGTGATCTTCGGAATGATGTCTTTGCCGAAATCGTGGCTGGAGTGCTCGTTGCGATCGTCTTCTTCCAGCAGCTCATAAAGATAGGCGGCGTCAAAGACATAAATGCCCATGCTGGCCAGCGATTTGGTCGGGTCGGTCAGCATCGCCGGCGGGTTGGCGGGTTTCTCGACAAACTCAATGATTTTTTCGTTTTCGTCGACCGCCATGACGCCGAAGGCGGATGCCTCTTCAATGGGCACCGGCATACAGGCCACGGTGCAACGCGCCCCTTTTTCGACATGGTCGATCAGCATGCGCGAGTAGTCCTGCTTATAAATATGGTCGCCCGCGAGGATCACCACGTACTCGGCCTTGTAGCGGCTGATGATATCCAGGTTCTGCGTCACCGCATCCGCCGTGCCGCGATACCAATTTTCGCCATGCACGCGCTGCTGAGCCGGCAGCAGATCGACAAACTCGTTCATCTCTTCGCTGAAGAACGACCAGCCGCGCTGGATGTGCTGCACCAGCGTGTGCGACTGATACTGGGTAATAACGCCGATGCGGCGGATCCCTGAGTTAATGCAGTTAGATAATGCGAAATCGATAATACGGAACTTGCCGCCAAAGTGAACGGCAGGTTTCGCACGCTTAATGGTGAGATCCTTCAGCCGGGTGCCACGCCCGCCCGCGAGGATCAACGCCACGGATTTGATGGGTAATTGACGCGCCAGCATCAGCGGATCGTTTTTTTCAAGCCTAACCATGATTAACTCCTTTTTACACCCCCGCTTTCCAGCTCATCCCGCCGCGCCGCCGCCACGGGTCCAACCGAAAGCTTCAGGGCTTACGACCTTTGAAATACGCACACTCCGTGCGCGGGCCCATGCCAGACAGCCATGATGACCGGATTATCCTCTCCGGCGAATGGAGGAACGGCGCGCCATTCCCCCTCGGGTAAAACCATATCGACCACCTCTGCGGTGGCGTTCAGCGTGAGCAGCCAGCGATCCGACAACTGGATCTGCATACACGCGGCCCCCTGCTGCCACTCCGCGGCAGTCAGGGGCTGGGCGTTGCGATTAAGCCAGCGGACGTTGCCATCCCCCTCCTGCCACCAGCGGTTGCGGGTGAGCGCCGGAATACGACGCCGCAGGTGGATCAGCGCCGCGGTAAAGGCGGTTAATCCCGGGTTCGCCTGGCGCCAGTCCAGCCACGTCAGGGCGTTGTCCTGGCAGTAAGCATTATTGTTACCGTGCTGGCTGTGGCCCTGTTCATCGCCCGCCAGCAGCATTGGCGTCCCCTGAGCCAGCAGCAGCGTCGTCAGCAGCGCATGCGCGCTGGCGCGCCGCCGTTCAATCACCGCAAAATTCGCTTCTAATCCTTCTATACCATGATTGTTGCTGTAGTTATTGTTAGTCCCATCGCGATTCTCCTCCCCGTTTGCCTCATTGTGTTTCTGATTGAAACAAACGCAGTCGCGCAGCGTGAAGCCATCGTGGGCCGTCACCAGGTTGACCGTCGCCGATGGCGGCTTGCCATCGCGGGCAAAGAGATCGCTGGAGGCCGCGAAACGTTGGGCAAAATCCCCCAGGGAGACATTTTGCTGTAGCCAGAAGCGTCGGGCGCTATCGCGAAAATGGTCATTCCATTCAGCGAACAGCGGTGGGAAATTACCCACCTGATAGCCGCCCGGGCCGATATCCCAAGGTTCCGCAATCAGTTTCACCTGCGACAGCACGCTGTCGCGGCGGATAGCCTCGAACAGCGGCGCATCCTGGCGGAATTCCGGCGTCCGCCCCATCACTGAGGCGAGGTCGAAGCGAAAGCCGTCGACATGGCACTCATCCACCCAAAAGCGCAAACACTGGCGCGCCCACTCCACCACGCCGGGGTGGCTAAGATTGAGCGTATTACCGCACCCGGTCCAGTTGTGATAATCGCCATCCTCCCTTACCCAATAATAGCTACGGTTGTCGATTCCGCGCAGGGAGACGGTGGGCCCTTCGAGATCGATTTCCGCACTATGGTTGAGCACGATATCCAGAATCACTTCGATACCGGCGGCGTGCAGCGCCTTAACCGCATCGCGAAACTCATCCAGGGCGCGATCCGGGTCGCTGGCGTAGCGCGGATCCAGCGCGAACCACGCCAACGGGTTGTAGCCCCAGTAGTTGCTTAACCCCATCCGCTGCAGTCGCGGCTCGCTGGCGAACTGCGCCACCGGCAACAGCTCAAGGGCGCTGATGCCCAGCGATTTGAAGTAAGCGATCATCGCCGGGTGGCCCAGCGCTTTATAGGTTCCGCGAATGGCTTCCGGTAGCTGCGGATTAAGCAAGGTGAGCCCTTTCACGTGCGCTTCATAAATCACCGTTTCCCCCCATGAGGTACGCGGCGGTTTATCGCCACGCCAGTCATAGCGCAGATCCACCACCTGCGATTTTGGCGCGACCGCGGCGCTGTCGCGACGATCGGGCTGCCACATGCCGCCGTGCAGGCGCTCATCGTCAGGCAGATCGCCCTCGACCCGGTGGGCGCTGGGATCGATCAACAGCTTGGCCGAGTTAAAGCGGTGCCCCTGCGCCGGATCCCAGGGACCATGTACCCGATAGCCGTAGCGCAGGCCCGGCCCGGCGGCGGCCAGCCAGCCGTGCCAGATGTCGCCGCTGCGCGCCGGGAGATCGAAGCGTTGCTCGTTGCCCTGCTCGTCGAATACGCACAGCTCCACCCGCTCCGCATGGGCGGAGAAGAGGGCGAAATTCACCCCCTTGCCGTCATAGCTGGCGCCCAATGGCGCAGGTTTGCCTGCCGCGAGTGAGGTCATTGCGCCTCCCGGACCAGCCAGATCGTCGCCAGCGGGGGCAGGGTCAGCGACAGCGAATGTTCGCGGCCATGGCTGGCGATAGCGTCGCTTTCCACCACGCCGCCATTGCCCTGATTGCTGCCGTGATAGTGCATGGAGTCGGTATTTAGCGCCTCGCGCCAGCGGCCCGGCTGGTTAATGCCGAAGCGGTAGTCGTGGCGCGGCACCGGCGTGAAGTTGCTGGCGACGATAATCTCGTTGCCCGCCCGGTCACGGCGTACAAAGACAAACACCGAGCGCTCATGGTCGTCGACCACCAGCCATTCGAAGCCGTAGGGGTCAAAATCCAGCTCGTGCAGCGCTTTATGATGACGGTAGGTATGGTTCAGGTCGCGCACCAGCCGCTGGACGCCGTGGTGCCAGTTGTCGCCGCCCTCCAGCAGATGCCAGTCGAGGCTAACGTCATGGTTCCACTCGCGGCCCTGAGCGAACTCATTGCCCATAAACAGCAGCTTTTTCCCCGGGAAGGCGAACAGCCAGCCGTAGTAGGCGCGCAGGTTGGCGAACTTCTGCCAGGCATCGCCCGGCATGCGGTCGAGAATCGATTTTTTGCCGTGCACCACTTCATCGTGGGAGAGCGGCAGCACAAAATTCTCGGTGTAGTTGTAGAGCATGCCGAAGGTCATTTTGTCATGATGGTAGCGGCGATGCACCGGATCGAGCTTCATGTAATCCAGGGTGTCGTGCATCCAGCCGAGGTTCCATTTGAACCAGAAACCGAGGCCGCCGCCGGCTGGCGGACGGGTCACCCCGGCAAAATCGGTGGACTCTTCCGCCATGGTGACCGCGCCCGGCGTCTGTTCGCCAAGGATGCGGTTGGTGTTGCGCAGAAACTCAATGGCTTCCAGATTCTCCCGCCCGCCGTATTCGTTAGGGATCCACTCTCCCGCCTTGCGGCTGTAATCGCGATAGATCATCGAGGCCACCGCGTCGACCCGCAGCGCATCGATGCCGAAGCGTTCGATCCAGTACAGCGCGTTACCCACCAGGTAGTTGCTGACTTCCCGACGTCCGTAGTTGTAGATCAGGGTATTCCAGTCCTGGTGATACCCCTCGCGCGGATCGCTGTGCTCATACAGCGAAGTGCCGTCAAACGAGGCAAGGGCAAAATCATCCGCCGGGAAGTGGCCGGGCACCCAGTCAAGAATGACGTTCAGCCCGGCGGCGTGCGCGGCATTGATAAAGTAACGGAAATCGTCGCGGGTGCCGAAGCGGCGGGTCGGCGCATAGAGCCCGGTGGGTTGATAGCCCCAGCTGCCGTCGAACGGGTGCTCGTTAACCGGCAATAGTTCGAGATGGGTGAAGCCCATCCATTTCGCATAGGGCACCAGCTGGTCGGCCAGCTCGCGGTAGCTCAGCCAGAAATTATTATCGGTATGACGGCGCCAGGAGCCGAGATGCACTTCATAGATAGAGATCGGGGCATCAAACTGGTTCGCCGCTCTGCGGTCCGCTGGCTGTTCCACTTTGGGCGGCAGGTCGCAGATAAGCGAGGCGCTTTCCGGACGCATTTGCGACTCAAAGGCGTAAGGGTCGGCTTTGACCCGCAGATTGCCGTGGGCGTCAATCAGTTCGAATTTATACAGCTGGCCATTGTGCGCGCCGGGAACGAACAGCTCCCAGATCCCGGACTCTTTGCGGAATCGCATCGGGTGGCGACGGCCATCCCAGTAGTTAAACTGCCCCACCACCGATACGCGGCGGGCGTTCGGCGCCCACACCGAGAAACGGGTACCGGTGACGCCGTCCATGGTGGCAGCGTGCGCGCCCAGCGTTTCGTAAGGGCGCAGGTGGGTCCCTTCCGACAGCAGCCAGACGTCAAGGTCCTGTAACAGCGGACCAAAGCGATAAGGATCATCGATCAGATTCTGCTGCCCGTGCCAGGTGACGGCCAGCTGATAGCGAAAAGCGTTTTTACGCCGCGGCAGGACGCCGCTGAAGAAACCACGCGAGTCGAGACATTCGAGCTTGCCGACTTTGCGTCCGGTTTTCGGTTCAATAACCCACACGTCGGTGGCATCGGGTAATAATGCGCGCACTTCCAGCCCGGCGTCAGTACGGTGCATGCCGAGCACGGAAAAGGGATCCGCGAAATGACCGGCGATTAGCGCATTAATCACGTCTCTATCAATATGATTAGACATGCTTTCATCCTGTTGTAAGTGTCGCTCATTCCTATAACTGGCGACTTTTTTTGACCTGAACGGCGCAGTGCTCTCAGCATCCTCCTGCTCCGTCCCACCTTCAGGTAAGGAATTCCTTACTTAAAGCATAGCCAAGGCTGAGTTACCTCCGTGGGGAAAAATCTAACATCCGCGTTTACTCCTTGTATTACGCAAAAAAAAAGGGGGCTTGAAGACCCCCTTTCTGTTCATCCTGGGCTTACGCCAGCTGGCGAAGCATCCGGCGCAGCGGCTCCGCGGCGCCCCACAGCAGCTGGTCGCCAACGGTAAAGGCCGATAGATACTCCGGCCCCATATTCAGTTTACGCAGGCGTCCTACCGGGGTGGTCAGGGTGCCCGTCACCGCGGCTGGGGTCAGCTCGCGCATGGTAATCTCACGATCGTTCGGTACCACTTTGGCCCACGGGTTGTGCGCGGCCAGCAGCTCCTCAACGGTCGGGATAGAAACATCTTTCTTCAGCTTGATGGTAAACGCCTGGCTGTGGCAGCGCAGCGCGCCAACGCGAACGCAGAGGCCGTCTACCGGGATAACGGACGAGGTGGCGAGGATCTTGTTGGTCTCCGCCTGGCCTTTCCACTCTTCGCGGCTCTGACCGTTATCCAGCTGTTTGTCGATCCACGGGATCAGGCTGCCCGCCAGCGGTACGCCAAAGTTATCGACCGGCAGCTCGCCGCTGCGGGTCAGCGACGTCACTTTGCGCTCAATATCCAGGATGGCGGAAGCCGGGTCCGCCAGCTCCGCGGCCACATGATTATGCAGCTGCCCCATCTGGCTCAGCAGCTCACGCATATGACGCGCGCCGCCGCCGGAAGCCGCCTGGTACGTCGCCACGCTGACCCACTCCACCAGATCCTGAGCAAACAGGCCGCCGAGGGACATCAGCATCAGGCTGACGGTGCAGTTGCCGCCGACAAAGGTTTTCACGCCGTTGTTCAGGCCGGCGGTGATCACATCCTGGTTAACCGGGTCGAGGATAATGATCGCATCGTCCTTCATGCGCAGCGAAGAAGCCGCGTCAATCCAGTAACCCTGCCAGCCGCTTGCGCGCAGCTTCGGGTAAATCTCGTTGGTGTAATCGCCGCCCTGGCACGTGACAATAATGTCCAGCGCCTTCAGCGCGTCCAGATCGAACGCATCCTGCAGCGTGCCACCGGTGCTACCGCCGAATGACGGCGCTGGCTGTCCCAGCTGGGAGGTAGAGAAGAACACCGGGCGAATGGCGTCGAAATCGCGCTCTTCAACCATGCGTTGCATGAGAACAGAGCCGACCATTCCGCGCCAGCCGATAAAACCAACATTTTTCATAACGTATTCCTGCGAGGTGTGTGCTGTTTGTGCCTGGCCAGTTTCCAACTGGATTATCCCTCACCTTACAAAATGCAGCTAAAGTCGCAAGTGAAATTAATCAATGATTGCTGAACAATCAGAAAAGCAACTTATCCTGCACATTGTCCACCGTCGCTGGTCGTCGTCAAAAGCGCAACGATTATCGGGGAAATCCCCCGGGGAATGGAATATTTTCCGTCGCTATTTTATTGATCCTGATTATGGATTAAGCGTGAAATCTGGTGCTTTTCCGCTTGCCAAAAAAAAGCGACAAACCCAGTCACAGCAAGGGCTGACGAGGGATACGAGCATCGTCGTAGCGCTAATAAGGGCCAATAGCTGGCAAGGAAAAGAGGGAAAAAGGGCGGCTTATTGCAAAGAAGCCAGGGTAAGCAGCGTTACCCTGGCTTTTTATTTCCCGCGAGCGGGAGATGAGCGGGCTTAGCTCAGCAGCTGGAAGGCGATCATACCGACAATCGCCCCGGTGGTGCCAAGGATGGTTTCCATCATGGTCCAGGTCTTCAGCGTCTGGGCTTCACTGGCGCCGGTAAATTTACCAAACAGCCAGAAGCCGGCGTCGTTCACGTGGCTTACCACAATCGAGCCGCCGGCGATACAGATAGACAATGCCGCCATCTGCGCGCCGCTGTAGTTCAGCTGCTCAATCACCGGCATCACCAGGCCGACCGCCGTCAGGCACGCCACGGTGGCAGAGCCCTGAATGATACGCACCGCCGCCGCCAGTACGAAGCAGGTAATAGCGATCGGCAGCCCCATTCCGGTCAGCGCTTCACCAAGCGCCGGGCCAACGCCGGAGTCAACCAGCACCTGCTTGAAGACGCCGCCAGCCCCGATCACCAGCAGAATAATCCCGGCCGGCTGCAGCGCGTGGCCGCAAATCTCCATCACCCGGTCTTTCGCCATTCCCTGACGTACCGCCAGACCGTAAATCGCCACCAGGCAGGCCACCAGGATCGCGGTGAACGGGTGGCCGATAAACTCGAACCATTCGTAGGCAGTGGAACCCACCGGCACAAAGCGCGCGGCGATGGTTTTCAGGCCAACCAGCACCAGCGGCAGCAGGATCAGCGCCAGGCTGAAGCCGAAGGAGGGCATTTTGCCTTCCCCGAGATGCGGTTCCGTGACGTCGTCAGGAATATGCAATTCGACGTAGCGGCTGATGAAGTTGCCCCATAGCGGACCGGCGATAATCATCCCCGGAATGGCCGCACACAGGCCAATCAGGATCATCCAGCCAAAGTCGGCGTGCATTTGCGACGCCAGCAGCATCGGCGCCGGTCCAGGCAACAGAAACGCCGCGGCGGCGGCAACGCCGGCAAACAGCGGGATCACCAGCTTCACGAGGTTAGTACCGGTATGGCGCGCCATCGAGAAGGCGACGCTAATCAGCAGTACGATCGCCACTTCGAAGAACAGCGGCAGCGCGCAGATGAGACCGGCGAGACCAATCGCATAGTGCGCGCGATTGTGGCCAAAGGATTTGAGCATCTTGACGGCAATCTGATCGACCGCCCCCGTTTCATGCAGGATCTTACCGAACATCGCGCCGAGCGCGACGACGATCGCCAGGAAGCCCAGCGTACCGCCCATCCCTTTTTCCATCGTCGCCGCGATTTTATCCAGCGGCATGCCGGAGAAGAGGCCGGCGCCAATAGAAACCACCATCAAAGCCACGAAGGCGTGCATTCGCGCCTTCATGACTAAAAACAGCAGCAGCAATACCGAGCCGACTGCTGTTAAAACAAGCGTTAAAGTACTCACTAGTGACTGCCTTTGTTGATCACCTCGATGGTGCTGGCCACCACGCCTTCCAGCGGCTGGTCGATATCGACGATAAGCACATCGCTCTCGTCGGCGCCTGGTTCCTGCAGCGTTTCAAACTGCGTCACCAACATTTGGGTTTTAAAGAAGTGCCCTTTACGCGCCTTCAGACGGCTTTCGATCACGTCGAAATCGCCTTTCAGGTAGATGAAGGAGAGGTTCGGGTTGCCCTTGCGCAGAATGTCGCGATAGCTCTTCTTCAGCGCCGAGCAGACGATCAGTGACACCTTGTTGGTACGCTGCATGGCGAACGCGGCGTCATTTAGCGCCTGCAGCCACGGCGTGCGGTCGTCATCGTTGAGCGGCTCGCCGGAGGCCATCTTGGTGATATTGCTGCGCGGATGGAGAAAGTCGCCGTCAAGAAACGCGGCATGCAGTTGATGCGCCACTTCGCTGGCGACAGCGGATTTTCCGCTGCCGGAAACGCCCATCAGGACATAGACGTGGTGATCATGGTTAGTCGTGCTCAAAGCGTCCTCCCACTGGACTGGTACGCCGCGCCGGGGCTGACTCATCCAGCGCGAAGGCGGCGTATCGGTTAATTGTTACGGGTAACTGTTATCGGTAACATTGTCATGCCGGACCTGTGGAGAAGCAATATCCATTCGTGCCAGATGTGAATATGTGTGATCTACTTCAAACTTGTCAGTTTAAATTGATCCGCCCGGTGACAATGTGAAACCTAAATCTAACATCTTAGGGGTAATCGCTTCACCACGAATGCGCGCCAGCAGCCGTTCGGCGCCGATGCGCCCCATCCGCTCGCGCGGGGTCAGAACGCTGGCCAGCCGCGGCTCCATCACCTGGCCGATATCATGGCCGTGGAACCCGGCGATCGCCATATCATCGGGGATCTTCAGCCCCAGACGCTGGCACTCGAACGCCGCGCCGACCGCGAGGTCATCGTTGGTGCAGAAAATGCCGTCGAGCTGTGGATATTCGCGGCGCGCCTGGCGCATCAGCTCAATCCCCGAAGAATAGGACGAGGATTGCTCCACCATCACGCTGTAGGGCGTCATCCCGGCGTCAAGCATCGCCTGCTCGTACCCCTTCTGTTTGATGATAGTACGTTCATCAAGACGCGCCCCCAGATAGGCGACATGGCGGTGGCCGCGGGCGATGATCGCCGCGGTCATCTGCCGGGCGGCTTCAAAGTTATCAAACCCGACGGCAATATCGAGACACGGCGACCGGCTGTCCATCAGCTCCACCACCGGAATGCCGGCGACTTCGATCATCTTCAGGGTGCGCGGCGTATGGGTGCGTTCGGTGAGGATCAGGCCATCAATGTTCCAGGAGAGCATCGATTCGAGGCGTTTCTCTTCCATTTCCGGCTTATAGCCGTAGTGCGCCAGCATGGTTTGATAGCCGAAGGCGTCGGTGACGCTTTCGATACCGCGCAGTACTTCCGAAAAGACCTGATTGGTTAACGACGGCAGCAGCACGCCGATGGCGCGGCTGGTGGCGTTGGAAAGAATGTCAGGGGCGCGATTGGGAATATAACCCAGTTCATCGAGGGCAACGGCAATCTTGCCACGCAGCGCTTCGGAGACCTGCTCCGGGTTGCGTAAATAGCGACTGACCGTCATTTTGGTCACGCCGACAAGATCGGCTACATCCTGAAGTACGGGTCTTTTCTTTTTCATCGTCCTGACTGTGATCAACGGGAAACATTTTCTCAGTTTATCACGGACAAAGCGCAACCTTCCCTAACATGAGGGAAGGCTGCGCAATTTATTTAACCTGGCTCAGATAACTATCAAACCGGCGGCAGATCGAACAGCAGGATCTCGCTATCGCTGTCGGCATGAACCGAAATCGCCTGCTCGTCCCAGATGGCCAAACCGTCGCTGGTGGTGGCTTTGGTACCGTTGATGGTCACTTCGCCTTTGACCACCTGGATCCACACGCGGCGTTCCGCGGCAATCTGGTGAACCGACTGCTCATCTTTCAGCAGCGCCCAGCGATAGAGTTCCATATCCTGGTACACCTTCAGCGAGCCATCTCGCGCATCCGGCGACAGCACCAGCTGTTTGCCCTGGGCGGCGTCGAAGCGGCGCTGCTCGTAGCGCGGGGTAATGCCGGTTTCTTCCGGAATAATCCAGATCTGATACAGACGCAGACGATCGGTTTTGCTCGGGTTGTACTCAGAGTGGCGCACCCCGGTACCCGCGCTCATGATCTGGAACTCGCCCGCCGGCACCTGCTCTTTGTTGCCCATGCTGTCCTGGTGCTCCACCGCCCCTTCCAGCACATAGGTCAGGATCTCCATGTCTTTGTGCGGGTGGGTACCGAAGCCCTGACCGGCGTCGATGACGTCGTCGTTAATAACCCGCAGGGCGGAGAAGCCCATAAAGTTCGGGTCATAATAGTTGGCGAAAGAGAAAGTATGCCAGGAATCCAGCCAGCCATGGTTAGCGTGGCCACGTTCGTTCGCTTTGCGTAAATAGATCATGTTGCACCCCCGTATGTTGTCGATGGAGTCAGTGTGGACCCATTTCGCCGGCGATCATAGAGGGTGAAAATTGACTCCTCTGTTCAAAAAATATGAACAAGCGCAGAGGAGCCAATTTGACTTATCGGGTAAGGGTAATGGTGGCCGGTGAAGGCTGCTCAAAGCCGCGCTGCAGGATCTCCATATTGGTGAGAACGTCAGTTTCCTTGACGTAATTCGGCTGGCCGTTGACGAGGGTGTCGTACAGCGCGTCGTACACCCGACCATAATCGCCGCTCTCCAGCGGCACCGCTTCGCGCACCATCTCCCCTGCCTCGTTGACATACACCAGCTCGCCAACGCTGTCGTCCGCGCCAAATCCCGGCTCGCCCGGCATGATATTGGCCTTCAGGCTGGTCTCCTGCTGGTCAATGCCGTACTTCACAAACGAACCTTTGTGCCCGTGAACGATAAATTTCGGGTAATCGATCTGCACCAGATGGCTGGTCTTAACGATGGCCTTCATATCGCCGTAGAACAGCTGGGCTTCAAAGGTGTCATCCGGGTTGGCTTTATTGCGCAGCGAGCGCAGATCGTAAGAGACATGGTCCGGGCGGCCGAACAGCGAAATGATCTGATCCAGGGTATGCACGCCAAGGCCATAGAACTCGCCGTTTTGCGGACCGCCGGGGTTGGTCTCCGCCAGCGGGCGATAATTATCAAAATGGCTTTCGATCTCCACCAGTTCGCCGAGTTTCCCGCTCTCAATCACCTTTTTGGTGGTCAGGAAGCAGGAGTCGAAACGGCGGTTCTGATAGGGCGTCACCGTCAGGCCTTTGCTGTTCGCCAGGGCAAACAGAGTTTTTGCTTCCTCCAGCGTCGGGGTGAACGGCTTTTCCACCAGCACGTTTTTTCCTGCCTCCAGCGCCTTTTTCGCATATTCAAAATGGCTGTCGGCGTGAGTGCAGACCACCACCAGCTTGACCAGTGGATCGTTTAATACTTCTTCAAGGTCGCTGGTGAAATGAATATGGGAATACTGCGGCGCCTGCTCCTCGGGCTTCGCCCGGCGGCGGTAAATGTGCGCTACCTGCCAGCGGTCTTTGCGGTGCAAAACGTAAGGAAGGTGATAGCGGGTGGTGCTTTTACCAAAGCCAATAAATGCGCAGTGCAGAGTCATAACGCTGTCCTTAGTTAATGAGCTACCTTCAACCATAGCGCAAGCCGGTCCCTCACTTCATCCTCTCTGTTTGCTTGCAGTGAAGATTCGTTAGGAAAATAGTTCGAGTATCACTCATACGTAATTATTAATAACTTATTGATTAATAAGTGATTAAATCAGCAGTTTTCGGCAAAAAACCTTGATCGCCATGGCAAAACTGCGGATAAGTGGAGAGCAAACCAGGAGGTTGCTGATGACTAACGGAGTAGCCAGCCACTGCTGATGGACAAACAGTATCTCGCCATAAACGGCGCCCTTTTTTTCTGGCTTCTCGCGCTGATCGCCTGGTCTGTCGATGCAAGCGCGCTGGCGCGCCTGGCGGCCGCCTGCGCGCTTATCGCTTTCCTCCTCCATAGCCAACGGAACAAGATTAACGCGATGTTTATTAAGAAAAATAAAACGGAACCTCAGATATCAGAAGCAGCCACGCCTCCGGCAATTAACCCAGAACCCGAAGCGGTCGCCAGCAAAAAACACGAGACTACGGTCATCGCCAGCGGGGTGCATTTCGTCGGCAATATAGTCGCCAGCGGCCATGTCTATATCCACGGTCAGGTCACCGGCAACATTGAGGCCAAAGAGCATTTGATTAAGGTAATGCGTGAAGGCCAGGTGGAGGGCAACGTCAGCTGCCGGGAGCTAATAATTGACGGCAAGGTGCAGGGGCAGTGTCATGGCGACAGCATCACCATCGAGGAGCACGGCCATCTGGAGGGTACCCTCGCCTATCGCGCGCTGGCGATCAAGAAAGGCGGCGTTTTTAGCGGTCGCGCTGAACTGCTGGCCGCCGCGGAGAACAAAAGTCATATTCTCGGTCTGGTAGCAGACGCACCCTCCAAAGCCGACGCGGAGCCCGTCAGGCCGCAGAGCGCCTGAGATAGCAGCAAAAAAAAAGCCAGCACCCGGCTGGCTAAAGTAATACTGGAAGCAATGTGAGCAATGTCGTGCTTTCAGGCTTTCCGCAAGGGTCTCCCTGAATGCAGGACAATAATAATCATTCTCATTCGCACTTGTCTACTTTTTTTTGCAAAAAACAACATTGACTCCCCGGCCGCCGTCAGAGATTGTGAAGGGGAATCAGTAACCAAAAAGAGGATAAGGGAATGAGTGACATAGTGATACGCCATGCCGAACCGCGCGATGCTGAACCTTTACGTATGCTGATGGCGCACCCGGAGGTCTATCATGACACGCTACAGATCCCCTATCCATCGATGGAAGCCTGGCAGGAGAAGCTACAGCCCAGACCCCATACCTTTCATCTGGTGGCGACACTGGACGAGCAGGTCGCCGGACATCTGTCTCTCCATGTTGAGCCGCGCCCTCGGCGCAGCCACGTCGCAACCTTTGGCATGGCGGTTGCCGCCGGCCATCAGGGTTGCGGCATCGGCAGCGCGCTGATGCGCGAGATGATCGACCTGTGCGACAACTGGCTGCGCGTCGAGCGTATTGAGCTGACGGTGTTCGCCGATAATGCCCCGGCGATTGCGGTGTATAAGAAGTACGGCTTTGAGATCGAAGGCACCGGCAGGCGTTACGCGCTGCGCAACGGTGAGTATGTGGATGCGTATTATATGGCGAGAATGAAGTAGCGTGTTGCCGGGTGGCGGCTTCGCCTTACCCGGCCTGCGTTCGCACAGTTGTAGGCCCGGTAAGCGCAGCAGCGCCACCGGGCAACACATCAATACCCCGCCGTTAAATCATCCGGCGAACGCGGATCGGAGGCGCCATACAGCATGCCGTCCGGTCCCACCATGATGCTCTGGGTACTGCCCATCGCCTCTTTCAGCGCCACTTTCTGCCCCTTCGCCTCCAGCAGCTTCAGGGTATCCGGGCTAAAGCCTTTCTCCACCCGCAGCTCATCCGGCAGCCATTGATGATGGAAACGCGGCGCGTTGGTGGCTTCCGCGACGTTCATCCCGAAATCGATGGTATTGACCACCATCTGCAGTACGGTGGTGATGATCCGACTGCCGCCCGGGCTGCCGGTTACCAGCCAGGTTTTGCCGTCTTTCACCACAATGGTCGGCGACATCGACGACAGCGGGCGTTTTTTCGGCTCCACCGCATTGGCGTCGCCGCCCACCAGACCATAGACGTTAGGCACGCCGGGCTTCGCCGAGAAATCATCCATCTGGTTATTGAGCAGAATGCCGGAATCACCGGCCACAATGCCGGTACCGAAGGTGGTATTCAGCGTATAGGTCACCGCCACCGCATTGCCGTCTTTATCGACCACCGAGAAGTGGGTGGTCTGGTTGCTTTCATAGGGCGCCAGCTTGCCCGGACGGATCTGACTGGAAGGCTTCGCCTTGTTGACATCAATCTCGGCGGCGATCGCTTTGGCGTAAGCCTTGCTGGTCAGCGCCTGCCACGGCACGTTGACGAAGTCAGGGTCGCCGAGATATTCAGAGCGGTCGGCGTAGGCGTGTTTCTCTGCCTCCGCCATCACCTGCATGGCGTCGGCGCTGCCAAAACCATATTTCTGCATATCGAAGTTTTCGAGGATATTGAGGATCTGCACGATATGGATCCCGCCGGAGGACGGCGGCGGCATAGAGTAAACCTCATACCCGCGATACTCGCCGCTAACCGGCGTACGCTCCACGGCCCTGTAGTTGGCGAGATCGGCTTTGGTGATTAGCCCGCCGTGCTTTTTCATCTCGTCAGCGATCTGGTCGGCGATGGCCCCTTTATAGAAGGCGTCCGGGCCGTGCTCGGCAATCAGCTCCAGGCTCTTACCGAGGTTCTTCTGCACCAGGCGATCGCCCTTCTTCAGCGGCTCGCCGTTCTTCCAGAAGATCGCTTTACTATTTTCATGCTGCGGGATCACTTCGCTGCCGTAGGTCTTCAGATCGTCCGCCAGCGCATCGTTAACGATAAACCCCTCTTCCGCCAGCTTAATCGCCGGACGGATCACTTTGTTCAACGGCATGGTGCCATACTTTTCCAGCGCGAGGGAGAAACCGGCGACGCTGCCTGGCGTGCCGGAGGCCAGATGCGAAGTCAGTGATTTTTTACTGTCCGGGTTGCCCTGGTCGTCAAGGAACATGTCGCGGGTGGCCTGCTCTGGCGCCATTTCGCGGAAATCGATCGCCGTGGTCTTGCCGTCTTTAGTCCGCAGCATCATAAAACCGCCGCCGCCAATATTCCCGGCCTGCGGATGGGTGACCGCCAGCGCGTAGCCTACCGCTACCGCCGCATCGACAGCGTTACCGCCCTGGCGCAGGATATCCACGCCGACGCGGGTCGCCAGCGCGTCCACCGAGGCCACCATCCCCTGCCGGGCGCGTACCGGGTGGAACACATCTTCCTCTACGCCATAAGAGACCGGCGGCGGCGGTGGCGGATTGGCGGCGACGGTAAAGCTGCCCCCCGCCAGCAACGCAGCGATGACCACCTGACGCCATATTGTTGTTTTTATCATTGTCTTACTCCTGAAAGGTAGGTTTCATTCCCCGCTTAAGCCTGGTTGATAACTCCTAAAAAATCATTGTTATGGCAGATTCGAGGTACACTTAAGTGATCCCACGCACGGGAGGAGAAAACCATGAAAGCGATTCTGTTTCTGGCGGCGCTGATGCCGCTTGGCGTATTAGCCCAGCCGATCAATATTAATAACAACCCTAACCAGCCGGGTTACGTGGTCCCCAGCCAGCAGCGCATGCAAAATGAGATGAAGGTGCAGCAACAGCAGCAGCAAAGCATGCTGAAGCAGGATCTGAACAATCAGACCCGCTCGCAGCAGCAGCATTTGCAAAACCAGCTGCAGACTAATCAGCAGCGTGCGGCCCAGGGCGGCAATCTGAATGCGCCGCAGCAGGTGCGGCCAAATAACAACGGTGGGATGCTGCGGCAGACTAATCCGTAAAGGTCGTCCGCCGCAAATCCGTCTTAAGACTGGAAATTCGGCCCGATGACATCAATGGCATCGGTGCAGATGCAGTCTACGCCCCAGCGCAGCAGTTCGGCGGCGCGCTGGGGTTTATTGACCGTGTACACCAGAATGTGCAGGCCGGCCTGTTTCAGGCTCGCCACCCGCGCCGCATCCAGCAGTTTGTGATTGAGGTGAATCGACACGCAGCCCAACCGGGTGGTCAATTCGCGCCAGTCATCGCGCCACTCATCCAGCAGCAGCCCGCGCGGCAGCTCGGGCGCGGCTTCCTGCGCCGCCTCCAGGGCGTCGATTTCAAAAGAGGAGAGCAGCGGCGCGGTCATGCCTTGCCATAGATCGCGCGCGGCCAGCGCCACCACTTTCCCGGTCTGCGGCCCCAGCCCGGTGGTCGGCTTAATTTCGATATTCGCCATCATGCCGTGACGACGGCAGCGCTCCGCCACCTGGGAGAGCAACGGCAGCGGCTCGCCCTTAAATTCACGGCTGAACCAGCTACCGGCATCGACCTTCAGCAGATCGTCCCACGCCAGCTCGCCCGCCACGCCCCAGCCATTGCTGGTGCGTTCGAGATTATCGTCATGCAGCAGAAAGATCTGCCCGTCCTTCGACAGCTTGGCGTCAAATTCAATCATCGTGTGCCCGTAGCGGGCGCCGACGTCGATAGCCGCCAGGGTGTTCTCCGGCGCCAGTTTACCGCCGCCGCGATGGGCGACGATGCGGGGATAAGGCCAGTTACTCATGCGCGTTGTCCTGTTTCACCATCAAAGAGGTGCAGATGTTCCAAAGGCAGATGCAGCCATAGCGTGCTGCCTGCCGCCGGGCGCTGCTGGTGCGGCAGTCTGACCACCAGCTTCTGTTCGCCCCAGCGCCCGTGAGCGAGGTTATCGGCACCTAAAATTTCCAGGGTGTCCATCAGCAGCGGAATACCACCTTGCGCCTGCGAGCTTAAGATAAAATGCTCCGGACGGATACCGAGCGTCATTTTACGCCCAGCGTGGCGCCGGTGCTCATGATTCGTCGGCAGCTGCATGCCGCCCGCCAGCTCAAAGCGACCGCCGTCATCGCTGATGCGCCCTTCCAGCAGGTTCATGGCCGGGCTGCCGATAAAGCTCGCCACAAAGCGGCTGGCTGGCTTCTCATACACTTCCACCGGGGTGCCGATCTGCTCGGCAACGCCTTTGTTCATCACCATCACCCGCTGGGCGAGGGTCATCGCCTCCACCTGGTCATGGGTGACGTACAGCGAGGTGGTTTTCAGGCGGCGATGCAGCTGCTGCAGTTCCAGACGCATCTGCACGCGCAGCTTGGCGTCGAGGTTTGACAACGGTTCGTCGAACAGGAATACCGCCGGATCACGCACGATGGCGCGGCCCATCGCCACGCGCTGGCGCTGGCCGCCGGACAGTTCCCGCGGGCGGCGCTTGAGCAGACCATCCAGCTCAAGAATGCGCGCCGCCTCCTGCACCCGCTCGGCGATCAATCCCTTACCCATGCCGCGAATCTTCAGCCCCCACGCCATGTTCTCTTCCACGCTCATATGCGGATAAAGGGCATAGTTCTGGAACACCATCGCGATGCCGCGATCCTTCGGCTCCATCTCGGTCACCCGTTTACGATCGATCCAGATATCGCCGCTGGTCACCCGTTCAAGTCCGGCGACCATCCGCAGCAGCGTTGATTTCCCGCAGCCCGACGGGCCGACCATAACGATAAATTCCCCGTCCGCCACGTCCAGCGTCAGCGGTTGAATTACCTGGGTTTTGCCATCCCAGCTTTTGCTTACTGCCTGTAGTTTTAAACCAGCCATTTTATTTCTCACTATCGACCAGGCCGCGCACAAACGCGCGCTGCATGGCTAAAACGATGACGACCGGCGGGATCAGGGTCAGCAGCATCGCCGCCATCACCTGATTCCACTGGGTAGTACCTTCGCCGGTGGCGATCATGCCTTTAATACCGGCGACGGCGGTGCCAAGATTCACATCCTGAATAATCAGCAACGGCCACAGATACTGGTTCCAGCCGTAGATAAAGGTGATGACGAACAGCGCGGCGAGGTTGGTTTTCGACAACGGCAGCACGATGTCGCGAAAGAAGCGCATCGGCGAAGCGCCATCGATACGCGCCGCTTCAATCAGCTCGTCCGGCAGGGTCATAAAGAACTGGCGGAACAGGAAGGTAGCGGTGGCCGAAGCCATCAACGGCAGCGTTAACCCGGCATAGCTGTCGAGCATGTTGAGGTTGGCGATCACCTCCACCGTCGGGAAAATACGCACCTCGACCGGCAGCATCAGGGTGATAAAGATCATCCAGAAGAACAGGTTACGCAGCGGAAAGCGGAACCAGACGATAGCGAACGCCGAAAGCATCGACACCACGATTTTGCCGACCGTAATGGCGAACGCCATGATGAAGCTGTTGAGCATCATCAGCCAGAACGGCGCGCTGTTGACGCCGACGCCGTTCACCCAAATGGTCTTCATGTTCTCCAGCAGATGTCCGCCGGGGATCAGCGTCATCGGCGTTTCAAATACCGATTTGTTATCCAGCGTCGCCGCCACGAAGGCGACGTACAGCGGGAATAAAATGACGGCGATACCCAGGATCAGCATGGTGTGGCTGAAAATCGTCAGCCCGCGACGGTTCTCAATCATTGGTAACGCACCTTACTTTCAACGTAACGGAACTGCACCACCGTCAGGATAATGACGAGGAACATCAGCACCACCGACTGCGCGGCGGAAGCGGATAGATCGAGCCCGGCGAAACCTTCGCGATAGATTTTGTAGATCAGAGTGGTGGTCGCCTGCACCGGGCCGCCAGCGGTGGCGGCATCGATCACCGGGAAGGTGTCGAAGAAGGCATAAACCAGGTTGACCACCAGCAGGAAGAAACTCACCGGCGCAATCAGCGGCAGCGCCAGCTTAAAGAAGCGACGAATCGGTCCGGCGCCGTCGATGGCGGCGGCCTCAACCAGCGAACGCGGAATCGACTGCAGCGCGGCGAAGAAGAACAGGAAGTTGTAGCTTATCTGCTTCCACACCGAGGCGAAGACCACCAGAAACATCGCCTGGCCGCTGTTCTGCGCATGGTTCCAGTCATAGCCCAGCTCGCCGAGGAAATGGGTGATCAGCCCGCGCCCGGGGTTAAAGAGGAAGATCCACAGCACCGCCGCGACGGCGGGGGCCACGGCGTACGGCAGCAGCATCAGCGTTTGATAAAAGCGGCTGCCGCGCACCACATAGTCGACCAGCGCGGCGAAAAACAGTGAAATGAGCAGGCCGCTGACGGTCACCAGGGCGCTGAATTTTATGGTGGTCCAGAACGAGTCCAGGTAGTACGGATCGTGGAACAGCGCAACGAAGTTATCCAGGCCGACGAACTGGCTGGAAAGGCCAAAGGGATCGACGCTCTGCAGCGAGTACCACAGCGCTTCGCCTGCGGGCCAGATAAAGAAAATCAACGTGATAATCAGCTGCGGCGCGACCAGCACATAGGGCAGCCAGCGCGAGCGGAATACCGGACGGGATGATGACATTGAGATTGGGTTCCTGAACAATGCCGGGTGGCGGCTACGCCTTACCCGGCCTACATAGGGCACATCGTAGGCCCGGTAAGCGCAGCGCCACCGGGCAAGTTACAGATTACGATTTGGTCGCTTGCTCGAAGCGACGCAGCAGCTGGTTCCCGCGCTGCACGGCGGAATCCAGCGCCTGCTGCGGGGTTTTCTTGCCGGTCCACACGCTCTCCAGCTCTTCATCGACGATGGTGCGGATTTGCGGCATGTTGCCCAGGCGCAGACCTTTGGTGAACGGCAACGGCGGCTTGTTCAGCATCTGGCGGGTAGCGATATCGGCGCCCGGGTTCTTATCATAGAAGCCCTGCTGACGCGTCAGATCGTAGGCCGCGGTAGTGATCGGCAGGTAGCCGGTTTTCTGGTGCCACTCGGCGGCGTTTTCCGGTTTGGTCAGGAAGTCGAGGAACTTCGCCACGCCGGTGTAGGTCTCTTTGTCTTTGCCCTGCATCACCCACAGGCTGGCCCCGCCGATGATGGCGTTCTGCGGCGCGCCTTTCACGTCGGCATCGTAAGGCATCATGCCGACGCCGTAGTTAAATTTGGCGTACTGGCGGATATCGGCCAGCGAGCCGGACGAGGCAGTGGTAATGGCGCAGTCGCCGTTATAGAACTTTTCGGTAGACTCGTCTTTACGCCCGAAGTAGCTGAAATCGCCCTTCTTGTTCATCTCTTCGAGCAGCGCGATATGCTTCACCTGCTCCGGCTTGTTGAACTCAAGAACCGCGTCGGTACCGTCGAAGCCGTTATTCTTCGTGGCCACCGGCAGACCGTGCCAGGCGCTGAAGTTTTCAATCTGGATCCAGCCCTGCCAGCCACTGGCGTAGCCGCACTTCATCCCGGCGGCTTTCAGCTTCGCGGTATAGGCCGCCAGATCCTGCCAGGTCTTCGGCGGCTGATCCGGATCTAAGCCGGCTTTTTTGAAGGCGTCTTTGTTGTAGTAGAGCACCGGGGTAGAGCTGTTAAACGGCTGGGAGAGCAGATGGCCGGTTTTCGAATCGGTGTAATACCCGGCCACCGTCGGTACGAACTGCGATTCATCAAACTTGATGCCCGCCTCGCTAAACACCTGGTAGACCGGCTTAATGGCTTTTGACGCCATCATGGTGGCGGTGCCGACTTCATACACCTGCAGGATAGCCGGCGCGTTGCCGGTACGGAAGGCGGCGATACCGGCGCTCAGGCTCTGCTCGTAGTTGCCTTTGTATACCGGAACGATTTTGTAATCAGGATTGGCCGCGTTAAAGCGTTGCGCCAGAGAATCCACTTCTTTACCCAGCTCGCCTTCCATTGAGTGCCAGAATGGGATGGTGGTAACCGCCAGGGCCTGACCGGCAAAAGCCAGGCTCAGCGCCAGTCCTAAAGCTGTATGTCGTAACGATATCATCGGTTATCTCTCTTGTTGTGCCGGATGCGCGATTTCACGCGTTTTATGCTCGCGGGGTAACATGACATGTTCGAATTACAGAAAAATAACTTTTTTATTACAAAAAAAAGATAGTAACGGGTCAGAGAGATGACAAGCCGATGAAAGGACGGGGGAAGTAAAGTGGGAGCTGAGACACGGATAATATTCGTGCGGTCGGCTCCCGGGGTCGGCGCAAGCGCCTCGCCCGGGCTACAAACCGGCAAAGCCGCCGGGTTGCAACGAGTTAACCGTCATCCACGCAAACGCGCGACAATCTGTTCCAGGGTAAGTTGCCCTGCTGCTGCCTCGACGGTCATGCCGACGAAGTCTGGATTCGCTGGCAATATAATTCCATTTCGCTTTAAAAAAAGCAGGGTGATAAACAGTGCCGTACGCTTATTACCATCATTAAATATATAACCGCGAGAAATCGCCAGCAGATGCATCGCAGCGAGTCGCCACACGTCTGTCACACCTTCATATTCAATTTTGTTTAGCACCCTATACATTATCGCTTCGGCACGCCCCGGATCGGGCATACCGGCAACGCCAGGCGTGACGCGGAGCAGCCTGTCGTGAAACTGTATTATCTCTTCCGCTGAGATAATCTGCAGCGTCATTTATCCGCAAGCTCCCTGATCTCATCACCATGAACCGCCATGATAGCCGCGAACTCATCATCCATTCTGGCCGCCTGGTAGCGTTCAAACTCTTCTGCACTAATGATGACTGCAGATTTATGCCCACGACGGGTAATGGTCACAGGTACACCTGTCACTGCGCTTTCCAGCACATCGGCCAGATTTTGCCGGGCTTCGCTATAGTTAACCGTTCTCATAAAAACCTCCAAAGCTGTACTCTTTTATTGTACAACATACATGTACAAAAAAAGAGCCAACAGGCTCTTTTAAATGTATTCGTGCGATCGGCTCCCGGGGTCGGCGCAAGCGCCTCGCCCGGGCTACAAACCGGCGAAGTGAACGACGCCGGGTTGCGATGAATTAACCGCCGAGATAGGCGCTGCGCACCGCCTCGTTGGCCAACAGCGCGTCGCCGGTGTCCTCCAGCACCACGTGGCCGTTCTCCAGCACATAGCCGCGGTCGGCCAGCTTCAGCGCCTGGTTGGCGTTCTGCTCAACCAGGAAGATCGTCATTCCCTGCTCGCGCAGCTGCTCGATGGTGTCGAAAATCTGCTGAATGATAATCGGCGCCAGCCCCAGCGACGGTTCATCCAGCAGCAGCAGGCGCGGTTGGCTCATCAGGGCGCGACCGATCGCCAGCATCTGCTGCTCGCCGCCGGACATGGTGCCGGCGCGCTGAATACGGCGTTCATGCAGACGCGGGAACAGCTCATACACCCATTTGATGCGGGTCTGGAACTGATCGCGGTCGGCAAAAAAACCGCCCATCGCCAGGTTCTCTTCCACCGTCATACGCGAAAAGACGCGCCGCCCTTCCGGAACGATCGCCACCGCCTCGCGCATGATCTTCGCGGTTTGCCAGTCGGTAATATCCTTACCGTCAAAGACAATGCGCCCGCTGGAGGCGCGCGGGTCGCCGCACAGCGTGCCGAGCAGGGTGGTTTTCCCCGCGCCGTTGGCGCCGATAAGCGTGACGATCTCGCCCTGTTTGATATGCAGGCTGACGTTGTGCAGCGCCTGAATCTTGCCGTAGTGGGCGCTGACGTTGTCAAAAGTTAACATCGCGTTTTCCATCTTATGCCTCACCAAGGTATGCGCGGATCACGTCCGGGTTATTACGAATCTCTTCCGGCGTCCCGTTGGCCAGCGGTGTTCCCTGGTTCACGACGTAGATGCGATCGGAAATGCCCATCACCAGCTTCATATCGTGTTCGATAAGCAGGATGGTGGTGTTGTGATGGTTACGCAGCTCGGCGATAAGCTCGTCCAGCTCTTTGGTCTCTTTCGGGTTAAGCCCCGCCGCCGGTTCATCGAGCATCAGAATTTCCGGCTGGGTCACCATGCAGCGGGCAATCTCCAGCCGACGCTGGTCGCCGTAGGCCAGGTTGCTGGCCTGACGGTTGGCATGCTCCAGCAGGCCGATACGCTCCAGCCAGGTGGCGGCCCTGTCCAGCGCTTCGCTCTGCGCCCGACGGAAGGCCGGCGTTTTCAGCAGGCCGGAGAAGAGCCCGGTTTTCAGCTGCTGATGCTGCGCCACCAGTAGGTTTTCAATCACCGTCATTTCGCGGAACAGGCGCACGTGCTGGAAGGTCCGCACCACGCCCATCCGCGCAATCTGCTGACCCGGCAGCCCTTCCAGGTGCTGGTCGCGCAGCAGAATAGTGCCGCCGGTGGGCTTGTAAAAACCGGTCAGGCAGTTAAAGACGGTGGTTTTCCCGGCGCCGTTGGGGCCGATCAGCGAGACGATCTCGCGCTCTCTGAGCTCCAGCGACACATTGTTGACGGCCAGCAGACCGCCGAAACGCATCATCAGGCCGCTTACGGATAATAATGGCTGACTCATGCCTGCTCTCCTTTCGCCTGACCGTTTTTCAGCTTCAACTGCACGCGCGTCATTGGCAGAAGCCCCTGCGGACGCCAGATCATCATCAGCACCATCAGGCCGCCGAGCATTAACATGCTGTATTCGTTGAAGTCACGCATCAACTCGCGCGAGACCACCAGCAGAATAGCCGCGAGGATCACCGCGAACTGCGAGCCCATCCCGCCCAGCACGACGATCGCCAGCACAAAGGCTGACTCGGCGAAGGTAAAGGATTCCGGGCTGACGAAGCCCTGGCGCGCGGCGAACAGCGTGCCGGCGAAGCCAGCAAACGCGGCGCTGATGGTAAAGGCGGTCAGCTTGATGCGCGTCGGGCTCAGGCCCAGCGAACGACAGGCGATCTCATCTTCACGCAGCGCTTCCCACGCCCGGCCCAGCGGCATTCGCAGCAGGCGGTTGATGACGAACAGGCTGAGCACTACCAGCAGCAACGCCACCAGGTAGAGGAAAATCACCCGGTCGGAGGGATCGTATTTGACGCCGAAGAAGTTGCTGAAGGTATCCCAGCCGCCTTCGCGGGCGCTGCGGCTAAATTCGAGGCCAAAGAAGGTCGGTTTCGGGATCTGGCTGATGCCGTTCGGCCCGCCGGTGATCTCGGTATTGTTGAGCAGCAGAATGCGCACGATCTCGCCGAAGCCTAAGGTCACAATCGCCAGGTAATCGCCGCGCAAACGCAACACCGGGAAGCCCAGCAGGAAACCGGCCGCCGCGGAGACCAGGCCGGCCAGCGGGAGACAGGTCCAGAAGCCGAGACCGTAATAGTGGTTCAGCAGCGCAAAGGTATACGCGCCGATGGCATAGAACCCGCCGTAGCCCAGCACCAGCAGGCCGGAAAGGCCGACCACCACGTTCAACCCGAGGCCGAGGATGATATAGATCATCGTCAGGGTGGCGATATCCACCGTGCCGCGCGACACCATAAACGGCCAGGCCACGGCAATCACCAGCAGGGCGATCAGGAACAGCTTCTGCTTCACCGTCGACCCGTCAATCGCCGGCATAATAAATTTCGGCCCGGAGACGTTCTTAACCGCTTTCTGGAACAGCGGCCGCAGCAGCTGGAAGAAAAAGACCACCGCGGTACCGATGAAGATCCACTGCCAGCGAATATCGGCGGCGGTATCGACCACCAGTTTGGTGCCGTTCAGCTCCAGCTGCACGCCCATAAAGACGCCCGCCAGAATGAAGAACATCACGGCAGAGAGCAGCGCCATTGCAATTTGCATCGGTTTCATACTTTTTCCACCTCCGGGCGGCCCAGAATGCCGGTCGGCATCACTAACAGCACCAGAATCAGCAGCGCGAAGGAAACGACGTCCTTATATTCGGTGCTGAGATAGGCGGAAGAGAGCGCCTCGGCAATACCCAGGATCAGGCCGCCGATCATCGCGCCAGGGATACTGCCGATCCCGCCGAGCACGGCGGCGGTGAACGCCTTCATCCCGGCCATAAAGCCGATGTAGGGGTTAATCACGCCGTAGAACTGCCCCAGCAGCACGCCGGCCACCGCCGCCATCGCTGCGCCGATGACAAAGGTCAGGGCAATGACGCGGTCGGTGTTAATCCCGAGCAGGCTGGCCATTTTCAGATCTTCCGCGCAGGCGCGGCAGGCGCGCCCCATCCGCGAGTAGCGAATAAACAGCGTCAGGGCCAGCATGGCGATAAAGGTCACCACCCAGATCACCAGTTGCATGGTGGTGATCGTCGCGGAGAAGCTGTCGCTGTGGCCGACGACCCACTGGCCGTTAAACAAGCTCGGCAGCGCCACGTCGCGGGAGCCCTGGGTCAGGCTGACGTAGTTCTGCAGGAAGATAGACATCCCGATGGCGGAGATCAGCGCAATCAGGCGCTTGGAGTTACGCACCGGCCGATAGGCCACGCGCTCAATGCTCCAGCCGTAGGCGCTGGCAATCACAATGGCGCCCACGAATCCGGCGGCGACCAGCAGCCAGCTAGTGTCAATGCCCATCATCATCAGCGCGGCGATGATCATGAAGGAGACATAGCTGCCAATCATATAGACCTCGCCGTGGGCGAAGTTGATCATGCCGATAATGCCGTACACCATCGTATAGCCGATGGCGATCAACGCATAGGTACTGCCCAGCGTGACGCCGTTAAACATCTGCTGCAGAAAATAGAGAAACTGCTCGGACATAAGGTAACCTTTTTCAAACCGCCCGCGGTTCGCAGGCGGAGGGATAACTCGTCTTCAGCGCTTATTTCGCCGCGCTCGAAGAGCCGTCGGCGTGCCACTGGAAGACACCAAACTCAAATCCCTTCAGATCGCCTTTTTCATCCCAGGTCAGCGGCCCAATCACGGTTTTCGCCCCGTGCGCTTTCAAATCTTTGATTAAATCCAGCGGCTGCTGGCTGCCGGTTCTGTCCATCGCCTGCGCCAGCGACTGAACGGCGGCATAGGTGATCCAGACGTACGGTCCGCTCGGATCTTTCTTCTCCGCTTTCAGCGCGTTGACGATGGCGCTGTTGGCAGGGTCCTGATCGTAGCGTTTTGGCATTGTCACCAGCATGCCTTCCGCCGCGGCGCCCGCGATATTGGACAGCGAGGCGTTGCCGACCCCTTCCGGCCCCATAAACACGGTTTTCAACCCGACGGAGCGCGCCTGGCGCAGCATCTGGCCCATTTCCGGGTAGTAGCCGCCGTAGTAGACGAAGTCGATGTTCTCTTTCTTCAGGCGCGCCAGCAGGGCGGAGAAATCTTTTTCCCCCGCGGTGATGCCATCGAAGAAGACGATGTTGGCCCCGGCTTTCTTCAGGTTGTCCTGCACCGAACGCGCCAGCCCTTCGCCGTACTGCTGCTTGTCATGAATGATGGCGATACGCTGCGGTTTGACTTTCTCGACGATATATTTCGCCGCGGTCGGCCCCTGCGAGGAGTCGAGGCCGGCGGTACGCATGATGTACTGGTATCCGCGCTGGGTCAGCTCCGGGTTGGTCGCCCCGGGGGAGATCATTAGGATGCCTTCATCCTCATAGATGTCGGAAGCCGGCTGGGTGGAAGAGGAGCACAGGTGGCCGATAACGTACTGAATGCCGTCGTTGACGATTTTGTTGGCCACCGCGACCGCTTGCTTCGGATCGCAGGCGTCGTCATATTCGACGGCCACCAGCTTGTCGCCCTTAATGCCGCCGCTGGCGTTGATGTCTTTAATCGCCTGACGCGCGCCATTGAACTCCATGTCGCCCCACTGGGCCACTGGACCCGACATCGCGCCGACCACGGCGACCTTAATATCCTTGGCCATCGCCGCGTGCGACATCGCTAATGCGACAATGCCCGCGACGATGGTTTTCGCGTTCCTTTTCATGCTGCAGAACCCCGTTCGTGATGTGGTGTAAATGTTTTGTATTTTTATGGTTAAAAAGCATTCTGTGCTTTTATTAAACAACGCCATTTTTACCATTGAGTTTAATGGTTTAGCGCAGTTTTTCACTAAAAAACAGATTAAAACCTCTATTTTTCAGTCGATTAAGCAAAGATAATATTCTGTATTTTGGTGAAGATAAACAAAAAAAAGTCCATCCTGCAGCATAAAATAACGAACATAAGGCGGAATAAAACGCTGCACATTAGGTTAAAATTCTGCTTATTTTTCGATCCATGACGGATTGCGCTACCCTGACAACGCCAGGAAAACGAATCCCCTGATGTACGCGCAAAAAACAGCGCTCCGCCAGACAGCAATTTTGGGTACACTGGCGCCTCTGTTTTGCACTGGATTTGCCGCCCATGAAACTGACCATTATCCGTTTACAGCACTTCAGCGATCAGGATCGCATTGATCTGGGGAAAATCTGGCCGTCGCAGGATCTGTCGACGCTGACCCTTGATGAAAACCATCGTCTCTACGCCGCCCGCTTTAACGAGCGCCTGCTGGGCGCCGTGCGCGTTACCCTGCGCGGCGTCGAAGGTGAGCTCAGCGATCTGTGCGTGCGTGAAGTGACCCGCCGCCGCGGCGTCGGACAATACTTAGTGGAAGAGACGTTGCGTGATAACCCGGCGATCAATTGCTGGCGCGTCGCCGACCATGGGGTGGAGGACCGCGGCGTGATGGCGGCCTTTATGCAGGCGCTCGGCTTTAGCGCCCAGCAGAATGGTTGGGAAAAGCATTAAGCCGTAGCCCCAATAAGCGGAGCATGACCAAGGAAGAACCCGGCGGCACTTCGCTTAGCCGGGCTACCTGGCGACTGTAGCCCCGGTAAGCGCAGCGCGACCGGGGTCAGACAACGCATTTGCAGCGTGAAAGGCGCCGGTTAAATTATTTGGCGTCGGTCGCCGTACCGTTCGCATGCCAGGTAAAGACCCCGAACTCAAAGCCTTTCAGGTCGCCTTTCTGATCCCACGACAGCGGGCCCATCACGGTGTCTACTGTCGCGCCTTTCAGGTATTTAGCGATTTCCGCCGGATCGTCAGACTGATTCAGGCCTGCCTGCAGCGACTGCAGCGCCGCGTAGGTGGTCCACACGAAGGCGCCGCTCGGATCCTGTTTCTTCGCCTTGATCGCATCCACGATCGGTTTGTTCGCCGGCACCTGGTCGTAGTTCTTCGGCTTGGTTACCAGCAGGCCTTCCGCCGACTCGCCGGCGATGTTAGACAGGGAGACGTTCGCTACGCCTTCCGGGCCCATAAACTGGGTTTTCAGACCGGCGGCGCGCGCCTGACGCAGGATCTGGCCCATTTCCGGGTGATAGCCGCCGTAGTAGACGAAATCGATATTCTCTTTCTTCAGGCGCGCCACCAGGGTGGAGAAATCTTTCTCACCGGCGGTGATCCCGTCGAAGAAGACCACGTTCGCCCCGCCTTTTTTCAGGCCATCCTGCACCGCACGGGCCAAACCTTCGCCGTACTGCTGTTTGTCATGTACCACTGCGATACGCTGCGGCTTCACTTTGTCGAGAATGTATTTCGCCGCGGTTGGCCCCTGATCGGAGTCCAGACCGGTGGTGCGCAGGATCAGCTTATAGCCGCGCGCCGTCAGCTCCGGAGCAGTCGCTGCCGGGGTAATCATCAGAATGCCTTCGTCTTCATAGATATCAGACGCCGGCTGAGTGGAAGAGGAGCACAGGTGACCAATGACGTATTTGATGCCGTCGTTGACCACTTTGTTGGCTACCGCTACCGCCTGTTTCGGGTCGCAAGCGTCATCATATTTGACGATCTGCAGCTTATTGCCCTTGATGCCGCCCTTAGCGTTGATATCCGCTACCGCCTGCTCTGCGCCGGTAAACTCCTGGTCGCCGTACTGGGCCACCGGGCCGGACATCGCCCCGACAACCGCGATTTTGATATCTTCCGCCAGCGCCGCGCTGCTCATAACTAAGGCAATACATCCTGCCAGTAACGCTTTACCCTTCATATTCATCCTGAGGCTCCCCATTATTATGGTTTTTGCATTTGTTGTGATGTTGTTTATTAGCGCATTATTTTGTTTATACCGATAGGAAAAGCATATGATAGCTAATCAACCGGGGGCTGCCCGCGCTTTTGCAGCACACTATGCTAAACATACCGTCATTCTGAGGAATTTGAAACGACTAAATTGCGGGCTATGTAACAGATAAGTGACAAATAAAAAAACCGCGCCAGCATGAACCGGACGCGGTGCAAAACAGAGCCTGATTACCAGCCTGCGGGTAGGTAGCCCACCGCGGATGCTATCGCGTAGGCGGCGCTGCAAAGATACAACAACACAATGAAGCATTGGATAAGCGGATGGGTCATCCAGGCCGGACAGGTCCAGCCCGGGGTCAGATCGCCACGCTGGCGGGCGCCCTTGAGCATCAGGATCGGCATAATCGATAAAATGACGCCGCTGAACACCCCGGCAAAATAGAGCGCGTTGACGAAGGAGACCATGCCGCTATAGGCCAGCACGAACGGCGGGATCGCCACCACCAGCAGCACCATCAGGCGCCGTGCGGGCTGTTCGTCATTCCCCAGGCGGAACTGATCGAAGATATTGGTCAGGAAGCTGCCGCCCAGTCCCCAGTAGGAGGTCAGCATCGCGCACAGCGCAAACAGATTGGCTGAGAAGAAGGCCCATTCGCCAAGCGCCCGCCCCCAGGAGATGGTGGCCACATCCGAGATATTGTCCAGACCGTTAAGCGAGATCACCGACAACGGCACCAGCACCAGCAGGGTAAAGGTCAGCGCCATGCCGACCATGATGGCTTTAGGCAATTTTTCCGGTTTGTCGGCGAAGCCCCGCGCCATCTCCGGCACGATATACTGTGCCGAGAAGCAGAATGCTACGACGTTGAAGACCGGAACCATATACAGCCAGTTGCCGTCGAGCAGATAGCCGACGCGGGTGGTCTCTTTCAACAGCGTGGCAATCACCAGCACCGAGATCATCACCACCATGCCGATGCTGATAAATTTCTCACCGCGGCCGATCGCCTTCAGCCCCAGGTAGAGTACCCCTGCCGCCGGAACGAAAAACAGCACGCTGCCCAGCGCCGGCGAGATGCCAAACAGGGAGTGCAGCAGCTTACCGCTGCCGGTCATATACGCCGTCAATGCCCCGACGCTATTGACGCAGACGGAGAGAAACATCATCAGCGCGCCAAAGCCGCCGACGTAGCGCTTCGATAATCCACTGAGCTGCAGATGTTTACGGGTGCGCAGCGTGGATTCCGCGACATAGAGCATAGTCACCGTGGTCAGACTACCCACCAGCACCAGCCAGAACAGCAGTGGTAAAAAGCCCGCTTTGCTTGACGCATAGGCGATAGAGAGGACGCCCGCGCCAATATTGGTACCGACAATCATCGATACCCCTTCGACGAAGCTCAGAGATTTTGCAGGGACAGCCGTACGTTCCCGGCCGGTGAGGACGGGAGAAAAGGTGGAGTTTTCAGACATAATACTTAATGAGATGGTCACTCCCTCCTTCCCGGTA
>NZ_KV792603.1:0-581 GCF_001808265.1 Klebsiella sp. HMSC16A12 | reverse complement strand
GCCCGCCCGGTTTACAGCACCTTGCTGAGGAACGCGGCGGTGCGTGGGTTGGTCGGCGCGCTAAAGATCTGCCCCGGCTTGCCCTCTTCCTGAATCACGCCCTGGTCGATGAAGATCACCCGGTCGGCCACTTCGCGGGCAAAACCCATTTCGTGGGTCACGATCACCATGGTCATCCCCTCGCTGGCGAGGTTTTTCATCACCTCCAGCACGTCGCCCACCAGCTCCGGGTCCAGCGCCGAAGTGGGCTCATCGAACAGCATTATCGACGGCTTCATCGCCAGTGCGCGGGCGATGGCTACCCGCTGCTGCTGGCCGCCGGACAGGCTCGAGGGCCAGGCGTCGCGCTTATCGCTTAAGCCCACCTTCGCCAGCAAGGCTTCCGCCAGGTCGACCGCCTGCTGGCGCGGCATATTGCGCAGATTCATCGGCGCCATGATCAGGTTTTCCAGCACCGTCATGTGCGGGAACAGGTTAAAGCGCTGGAACACCATGCCGACGCTTTCGCGCATCTTGTTGAGGTCGGTGGTCCGGTCGTGGGCGGCAAAGCCGTTAACCACCACCTCGCCTTCGCTGACCGT
>NZ_KV792602.1:0-699 GCF_001808265.1 Klebsiella sp. HMSC16A12 | reverse complement strand
ACAGCAGGCCAGACGAACTGTCCCTCTTCCAGACGTTTGGTAAACAGACACAGACCGTCAGCATCAGCCCAGAGGATCCTCACGGTGTCACCTTTACGACCACGGAAGATAAACAGGTGGCCGGAGAACGGATTGTCATCAAGAACATGCTGGACCAGTTCGCCCAGACCATTGAAGGACTTACGCATATCGGTGACCCCGGCAACCAGCCAGATACGAGTGCCTGACGGTAAGGGTATCATCGGCTCCTCCCGCTCAGCTCGCGGATCAGCGTTTTCAGAAGTGCAGGTGATAAATCCCCGGACAGACGCAGGCTGGCACCGCCGACAGTCACCTCGCATGTCATGGCCTCGCGGCAGGCTGGAGCGGCGGGTTCATAGTGCGGCTCAGCATGGTGTGACAGGACCATATCAGGCAGGACAACGGGGATAACAGAGTCTTGCTCTCTGATTGACCGTTGTATTTCATCGGGCAGAAGATGTCTGTAACGCTGGCGCCAGGTAAACAGCAGATTGTCATTAATTCCATTATCCCGCGCCAACCGGGCAACACAGGCTCCAGGCTGATATGAAGTGGTTTACTGAATTTGGCCACCTGAACAGAGGTGATATGCTCACCTCAGAACAACACAGGTGTCATAATGAAAAAAAGAAATTTCAGCGCAGAGTTGGCTTTGTTGAATAAATCGAACTTTTGCTG
>NZ_KV792601.1:0-670 GCF_001808265.1 Klebsiella sp. HMSC16A12 | reverse complement strand
GTTTATCACCACCGACTATTTGCAACAGTGCCCAAATTTGTATCTTCAGCTCAGCCAGAGGTGCAGCGAGAATAGCCTTAATGGCACCGCACTATTTTTGCGTCATCAGGCGCAAAATACGGTGACGCAAATGATGCGCATGTACGAATACATCAAACAGAGCGGCGCCACGCCGGTGTTACAGGAGCAACACGCCCGGTGCGGTGAATTTTCCACGCTGGAAGATCTGTTTGAGCAGACGGTAAGCGATTACCAGAAGCGCATTAATGCGCTGACCTCTTTGACGGAAGACGCCCAGGCAGCAAACGATAAGTCAGCGATTAACTTCCTGAAGCGATACAGAAAAGAGGAAATCGTGGACGGGACGCTGTTGCAAATCATTCTGGATGAAGTCCGCAGCGCTAAAAAAGCGGGCATCAACATGCAGCAAACCGACCACTATCTGGTTGGCGTGATCGATCGCTATCACTAAATCAATTTCGCAGTACGAGGAGGTTTTACGCCTCCTCAGAAAATCTGTTTTACATCAGAAACAGAGGTTTATGCCAGTGAACATTTGATACCCAACACGTCATAGTGATTTTTTAACTTAGCGTTTTTATATCGTGCCAAAAATGTCTCTGCTTGTGTCTTTATATTAAGGAAGGTGCGAATAAGCAGGTCATTTCTT
>NZ_KV792600.1:0-1037 GCF_001808265.1 Klebsiella sp. HMSC16A12 | reverse complement strand
CTGGCTAAAACCTACGGTGGTTCCGCTCGCGCATTCGACCAGATCGATAACGCGCCGGAAGAAAAAGCTCGTGGTATCACCATCAACACCTCTCACGTTGAATATGACACCCCGACTCGCCACTACGCGCACGTTGACTGCCCGGGCCACGCCGACTATGTTAAAAACATGATCACCGGTGCTGCGCAGATGGACGGCGCGATCCTGGTTGTTGCTGCGACTGACGGCCCGATGCCGCAGACTCGTGAGCACATCCTGCTGGGTCGTCAGGTAGGCGTTCCGTACATCATCGTGTTCCTGAACAAATGCGACATGGTTGATGACGAAGAGCTGCTGGAACTGGTTGAGATGGAAGTTCGTGAACTGCTGTCTCAGTACGATTTCCCGGGCGACGACACCCCGATCGTTCGTGGTTCTGCTCTGAAAGCGCTGGAAGGCGACGCAGAGTGGGAAGCGAAAATCATCGAACTGGCTGGCCACCTGGATACCTATATCCCGGAACCAGAGCGTGCGATTGACAAGCCGTTCCTGCTGCCGATCGAAGACGTATTCTCCATCTCCGGTCGTGGTACCGTTGTTACCGGTCGTGTAGAGCGCGGTATCATCAAAGTAGGTGAAGAAGTTGAAATCGTTGGTATCAAAGAAACCGCGAAAACCACCTGTACTGGCGTTGAAATGTTCCGCAAACTGCTGGACGAAGGCCGTGCTGGTGAGAACGTAGGTGTTCTGCTGCGTGGTATCAAACGTGAAGAAATCGAACGTGGTCAGGTACTGGCTAAGCCGGGCACCATCAACCCGCACACCAAGTTCGAATCTGAAGTGTACATCCTGTCCAAAGATGAAGGCGGCCGTCACACTCCGTTCTTCAAAGGCTACCGTCCGCAGTTCTACTTCCGTACTACTGACGTGACTGGCACCATCGAACTGCCGGAAGGCGTAGAGATGGTAATGCCGGGCGACAACATCAAAATGGTTGTTACCCTGATCCACCCGATCGCGATGGACGACGGTCTGCGTTTCGCAATCCGTGAAGGCGG
>NZ_KV792599.1:0-820 GCF_001808265.1 Klebsiella sp. HMSC16A12 | reverse complement strand
GGCACTGTTGCAAATAGTCGGTGGTGATAAACTTATCATCCCCTTTTGCTGATGGAGCTGCACATGAACCCATTCAAAGGCCGGCATTTTCAGCGTGACATCATTCTGTGGGCCGTACGCTGGTACTGCAAATACGGCATCAGTTACCGTGAGCTGCAGGAGATGCTGGCTGAACGCGGAGTGAATGTCGATCACTCCACGATTTACCGCTGGGTTCAGCGTTATGCGCCTGAAATGGAAAAACGGCTGCGCTGGTACTGGCGTAACCCTTCCGATCTTTGCCCGTGGCACATGGATGAAACCTACGTGAAGGTCAATGGCCGCTGGGCGTATCTGTACCGGGCCGTCGACAGCTGGGGCCGCACTGTCGATTTTTATCTCTCCTCCCGTCGTAACAGCAAAGCTGCATACCGGTTTCTGGGTAAAATCCTCAACAACGTGAAGAAGTGGCAGATCCCGCGATTCATCAACACGGATAAAGCGCCCGCCTATGGTCGCGCGCTTGCTCTGCTCAAACGCGAAGGCCGGTGCCCGTCTGACGTTGAACACCGACAGATTAAGTACCGGAACAACGTGATTGAATGCGATCATGGCAAACTGAAACGGATAATCGGCGCCACGCTGGGATTTAAATCCATGAAGACGGCTTACGCCACCATCAAAGGTATTGAGGTGATGCGTGCACTACGCAAAGGCCAGGCCTCAGCATTTTATTATGGTGATCCCCTGGGCGAAATGCGCCTGGTAAGCAGAGTTTTTGAAATGTAAGGCCTTTGAATAAGACAAAAGGCTGCCTCATCGCTAACTTTGCAACAGTGCC
>NZ_KV792598.1:0-844 GCF_001808265.1 Klebsiella sp. HMSC16A12 | reverse complement strand
CCGTCCGGCCGACCTGGGGCTCGTTCGCGCAGCTGGACAGGGCCGATCCGGACTTTATGGCGGAGCGTGAGGATGTGGTCAGCGATGAAGGACGCTTTGAGCCATGAAGAAAACCTGGATGCTCGACACTAACATCTGCTCGTTCATCATGCGCGAGCAGCCGGCAGCGGTGCTGAAGCGCCTGGAGCAGGCGGTGCTGCGCGGTGATCGCATCGTGGTCTCGGCCGTGACGTATGCCGAGATGCGCTTCGGCGCCACCGGCCCGAAGGCCTCGCCGCGCCATATTCAGCTGGTCGACGCGTTCTGCGCGCGCCTCGATGCCATCCTGCCCTGGGACCGCGCCGCGGTGGATGCCACGACGGACATCCGGGTGGCGCTGCGCCTCGCCGGGACGCCGATCGGCCCGAACGACACGGCCATTGCCGGGCACGCCATCGCGGCCGGCGCAGTCCTGGTGACGAACAATGTGAGAGAGTTTGAGCGGGTGCCGGGTCTGGTTCTGGAAGACTGGGTTAAGTAACGTAGTCAGGCCGCTATCCATCGGCCTGACAGTTTCGCTGCGATGTTATTTGTATTCCTTTTCACCGTTACTGAATGGCTCTACACGGATACGTGTTCTCTCATGTGTGAGTTTTGGCGGCCTGATGAATTTAGATATCCCCAGCTGGACGGCCAGAGTCCACATTTCGTCTGAATAAACGATACTGCGGTGATGCTTCTCAATGAGGAAAGCGTCATAATCATGATGACGGAACGTCTGTAACACCGACCTGACAAATGCCTGTGATGCCCAGCCTTCTTTCAGGCACTGGATGGCTTTGTTGAATAAATCAGATTTCGGGTA
>NZ_KV792597.1:0-1298 GCF_001808265.1 Klebsiella sp. HMSC16A12 | reverse complement strand
ACTTTGAAAGAGATCAACCGGATCAAGATTATACAGGACGTCATTGAACGTCGCATCACAACGCGCCGTGCGGCCGAGCACCTCGGTATCAGCGACAGGCAATGCCGCAGACTTCTTGCCCGTTACCGTGAAGGCGGACCGCTTGGTATGGCCAGCAGACGATGTGGCATGCGTGGTAACCGCCAGTTGCCACCCGGGCTCGCAGATCAGGCTCTGGAACTGATCAAGACGCGTTATGCTGATTTCGGTCCGACTCTGGCGCGTGAAAAGCTCGAAGAACTCCACGGACTGTTTCTTGGCAAAGAAACTGTCCGGCGCATCATGGTGCGGGCTGGCTTATGGGTTCCCCGTAAACAACGTGCCGCAAGGATCCCTCAACCACGGTACCGGCGTCCGTGTACTGGTGAGCTGATACAAATAGATGGCTGTGATCACGACTGGTTTGAAGGCCGTGGCCCGGCCTGCACCGCGCTGGTCTATGTTGATGATGCAACCAGCAAACTGATGGAACTGTTGTTTGTTAAATCGGAGTCCACGTTTTCTTACTTCGAAGCCACGCGGCGCTATATCGATAAGCATGGTAAACCGCTGGCACTGTACAGCGATAAAGCCGGTGTTTTTCGTGTTAACAATAAACACGCCACAGGCGGAGACGGGCATACTCAGTTTGGGCGAGCCATGCATGAACTGAACATCCAGACTATCTGTGCAGAAACCAGTCCCGCCAAAGGGCGTGTAGAACGAGCTCACCTCACTTTACAGGATCGTCTGGTCAAAGAGCTGCGGTTACAGGGCATTTGTTCAATGGAGGCTGCAAATGACTTCGCTGAGGCCTATATGGCTGACTATAACCGCCGTTTTGGCAAAGTACCGCGACATGATTTTGACGTACACCGTGCTGTAGAACATGATGAGGACCTGGGGCTTATTTTCACTGTTCGTGAAAAACGTAAAGTCTCAAAATCGTTGACGATACAATATGATAAAATGTTGTACCTGATTGAAGACAGCGAACTGAGTCGCCGTGCAATAGGTAAATATATCGATGTGTATCACTATCCTGATGGCAGAAAAGAGCTGCGCCTGAACGGTACGCTACTTCCCTACTCTACCTACGACCGACTGTCAGAAATCGACCAGGGCGCGATTGTCGATAACAAGCGTCTTGGCCGAACCCTGGAGTTTATCAGTCTGGTGCAGAGCAAGCGGGATAACACGCGCTCTCAGTCAATTCCCGCTGGAGATGGCCCTTCCCGACGACGGCCAAAGCAGGAAGGGAAGAAATCCCAGCGCTCACT
>NZ_KV792596.1:0-1915 GCF_001808265.1 Klebsiella sp. HMSC16A12 | reverse complement strand
CAGTGTGCGCCGGGAGACCGGTAGAGATCAAGGGGTGAAAGTCCCCGACCATTGAAGGACCAGCAATCCACAAGGTCCCCGAGTCATGCGTTGCATACCGCGAGGTAGGGGGCGAAGCGTTGACAGGGGTGTTGACAGGCCAGCCATTGAGCCACGAAATGTATATTAAATTACCGGGTGCCGACGTTGTACTGTTAACGGAAGGCAACATCATAGGGTGCGATACTGCGAGTGCCACATGGACCCGGCGGGGTCTGAGACCCTGGCATGTCAATACGATCTCTACGCGGGAACCGGGAGATCTCCCCTCTGACCATCTGCCAGTGTCGGAGATGGCCCGCACCGGGAAGACGAGGAGTCATAGCCGGTGATGTACGGAGAGGAGAAGTCGGACTCGCTCATAGTAGCGGCGAAGCAGGCGAACAACCCGAAAGGAGCGGAGTCAGTGGAGCGAAGGAGCGGGGCCAAGGGGAACGCGGAACAGCCACACATGCGCCGGACACAGAGCCGGGAAAGCATGTCACAGAGGCTGTCACGCGTGCGGGAAGCTGCGAAGCAGCGGAAGAAAGAACGGTTTACAGCATTGTTCCACCTGCTGACAGTCGAAGCACTGGAAGCCGCATTCCTCTCCCTGAGCAGGAAAGCGGCCGCCGGAGTGGATGGCATCAGGTGGATGGACTACGCCGGAAACATGAAGAACAACATAACAGATCTGCACCGGAGGCTACATCAGGGCAGCTACAGGGCGCAGCCCGGCAGGCGTCACTACATCCCAAAAGCGGATGGAAAACAACGCCCGCTCGGCATCGCCTCGCTGGAGGACAAGATCGTCCAGTATGCGCTGGTGAAAATCCTGAACGCAGTCTATGAAAACGACTTTATGGGGTTCTCATACGGGTTCAGACCCGGGCGAAGCCAGCACGATGCACTGGACGCACTGGCCACAGGGCTGGTACGCACTAACGTAAACTGGGTACTGGATGCCGACATCAGTCAGTTCTTCGACAGGGTGAGCCACGAATGGCTGATCAGGTTCACAGAGCATCGGATCGGCGACCGGAGGGTAATCAGGCTCATACGTAAGTGGCTCACAGCCGGGACGTCGGAGGAGGGTCAATGGCGAGCAACGGAGGAAGGCACCCCACAGGGTGCGGTCATCTCACCGCTGCTGGCAAACATATACCTCCACTACGTCTTCGATCTGTGGGCGCATCAGTGGCGACGTCGCTATGCCACAGGCAATGTGGTAATGGTCAGATACGCCGATGACATCGTCATCGGGTTCGACAAACGATACGATGCCCGGCGCTTCCGTATAGCCATGCAGCGCAGACTGAGGGAGTTCGGACTCACGGTTCACCCGGAGAAAACCCGTCTGATGGAGTTCGGCCGCTTCGCTGCCGAAAACCGTGCCATCAGGGGAAAAGGCAAACCAGAAACGTTCAACTTCCTCGGGTTCACGCACATCAGCGGGAAAGATCGCAACGGCAGGTTCATGCTGATACGAAAGACCCGCCGGGATCGGATGACGGCAACTCTGAAAGCCATCAAAGACGGTCTGCGAAGGCGCTGGCATTACTCAATCCCCGAACAGGGAAAATGGCTCAGGAGAGTGGTTCAGGGATACCTGAACTATCACTCGGTACCGGGCAACTTCCCCACCATGCAGAAGTTCAGGACACACGTAACAAACCTCTGGCGCCGGGCGCTCAGGCGCAGGAGCCAGAAGGATGATACGACCTGGACGAAAGCAAACAAACTGGCAGCCGCATGGCTACCAAGGGTTCGGGTTCTTCATCCATGGCCTGTGGAGCGGTTCACCGCCAGACACCCGAGGCAGGAGCCCGGTGCGTAAATCGCGCACGCCGGGATCTGTGCGGGGGGTATCCGGTAACGGGTATCCCTACCGCGACAT
>NZ_KV792595.1:0-905 GCF_001808265.1 Klebsiella sp. HMSC16A12 | reverse complement strand
CCCTGAGGCCGTTTTAGCGGTGCGTACAATGAGGCGTTATGGTAAATAATTGCTCGTGAAAACGTTATTAACATTTTTATCTTATGAGGTGATGTGAGTGAACGATAAATCAGGCTTTAGTTTTATGAAGATCGGTGCAGGTGCAAAAGTGACTGGTTTAAGAATGAAAAGGAATGTGATGGTTGTTGATGATCTGTCTCACGTAGAGAGCTTTGTTACTGTTGGTGAGCGAGGCGAAGTTATTAATCTCGATGCGGATGGGAACGAACTACACACACCAGACAGTTATCGTGAAAAGTTAAAAATAGAACGCGGTGAACTCCAGGCTTCCTTGGAGAAAGCCAAGGAGGAAATCAACTCAATAGATAACGATATAACTTCGCAAAAGATTAAGAACCAGTTGAGTGCTGCACTATCTCAACCAATGGATGCAGAAGGTGAGTGGAACACTAAGAGAATCCTACAAGGGGTTTTAGATTTATCTAAACAAGTGGGCTGTGGTGTACTCACGGCTGCGATCACGCATTATCTTGGAGTTAGTTAATAAACTACCTATGCCCCCATGGTGGGTATACAAAAACCATGGGGAGCGGAGCGACCTTCGTCTAGCTCTTTTCTTGTGTGTCTCATCTTGCAACGGATTCGATTTGTGTGGGGTTAGTGTCAGACTTCTTGGGGTCAGTTTGGATATAGAGAATTATTGTACGGTAAGCCTGTGTTTTGAACAGGCTTACCTCTCGCAATGATGTACTCCCGCGCTATACGCCGTTTCCCGTGAATTTTCCTTAATCGGATAACCTAAATGCGATACAGAAAGAGCGGTGACTTAAAAGCGATCGTAGCTGAGGCAAAATCAATCCCTTACGCATCAATATTGGTTAAATAATGCGCTTAACGTACAAAAG
>NZ_KV792594.1:0-2300 GCF_001808265.1 Klebsiella sp. HMSC16A12 | reverse complement strand
GTTTTCCCGGCGCCGCAGGCGCGCGGTCTTTCAGCGCAGTCGGGCAGGTGATCCCCTGCCCTTTCGGTTATTTACGCGGCCTCCTGTATTCCGCGCATAAAGTCCCGCATGGCCCTGAACCGCCGCAGATCGGCCAGTCGTTTTTCAAAATCATTGAGGTAGTAAACCGGGGTATACCTCACCCGCCGCAACTGCATCGTGAGCGTATTGCCCGTCACCACTTCCGCCGCTATCCCGAGCAGTGACATCTGGATAAAGGCCATATCTGCCGCCACCGGATCGATGTCAATGCAGCTGCCGAACATGTGCATGGAGGGGTTGATATCCGCTTCAAGCAGGCACTCTGCATAGGCGATCAGCATTCCGGCTGCCCCACACGCCGGATCGCTAACGGTGGCAATCCCTTCCCGGCGGATAGTGTCTCTGACGCCTGGCATCAGCATCCGTGCCATCAGACACTGCACGGAATACGGGGTAAAATACTGCCCGCGAAAATTATCGCCCAGCTCCAGCTCCATAAAAATCGCGCCGAGGAAATCATGAAATTTCGCCTCCAGCGCACACACCATCAGGCAGAACATTTCCTGCATGTTCGCGATGTCGGTGGCCCCGTACCGGGCGCAGATTTTCCGGCAGTGCTCCATGCTTTCCGGCGTTCTTATCCAGGCCATATCCAGCTCACTGGCGGCAAGTGACAGAAAATCACTGAACACTTCCCAGCGACCCAGATGGCGCCCCGTGTCTTTAAATACGCTGATAAACCGGCTTCGGCTGTACTGCTCGCTCAACATACGCGGAACCGTGGGCACCGTTTCCGCGATCTGCTGCCCTGCCTGAATGACTGGGCTGTTATCAGCGGCTTCTCTGGCCATATTGAACACATCGGCAAAACTTAGCTGTGACATGATGAATTCTCCAGTAATGCCGCCCCCTTCAGGGGGCGGCGTTTTTCACATCACGCGAGGCCGAGGCCAGCGTAAACCGCGGTCATAAACTGCTGCCAGTACTCCAGCTTTAAAGCGGGAACGCGGGCGCGCTGACCACTGCGAAGGGCATTTACAAACGCCTTCGCCTGTGCGACGATTTGCGGGTCGAAATTCATGGTTTAATCTCCATGTTGATTTTGTATATTCCGGATGCAAACTTTTGCGGGTGTCACATCCGGGGTGGAATGAGCAGGCTAAAGCCTGCTTTTTTCATTTCTGGAACAGGTTAAATCCCTCCTTAATGCGCGTTGTGATCTGCGCATGGCTCAGGTTGCACACATCCCGCAGCCGGAAATATCTGGCTCCGTAGCGGGCATAGATCTCTGTCACGTCACCGCAGACCATTTCCTGCAGCATGAACGTTTCCCACTCGCCGTTCTCACTTGTTGACCAGTTGAGCGGGTACATCAGGCCCAGCGCGTCATGGAACGTGTGGACATCGATTTCTGAGGGGGCTTTCACCGCTGTATTCTGCCGGTTCAGCCAGTATTCGCGCTCTGCTTCTGCTGTAGCCAGCATTCCCGGATGGGCTGAGGATTCAGTCAGGTGTAAGTTCATACGTCTCTCCTTATGTGGATCACCGGCGGCCCCCGGACCGCCAGATGTTGGGTAAAAAAAGCAGATTCATGGCATATAGGGTTCAGCGCGCATTGAGTCAGCAATGTATTTGCGTGCGTCATTCCACGCATCCTTACCGGTATCACCATAAAGAAGCTCAACGAGTTTCCGGGACTGAAGCCACGGTTGAGCAACGTCGAAATGCACCTTCAGAACGTCTGCGTGCCAGTCAACCACTCCCGCCCCCAGGACGTTATCAGCCATACGCATCAACGCCCCCCATACCAGTTCACTTCTTTCGCTTTCTCTCATACGCTTGCTTTTAAGCTCTACCAGATGCAGCAGGAGGCTCTTTTGCTCGCTAATCGCGGTGGCCAGAAGGTTTTCAACCCATCTTTCGGTAGATTCTTTGGTGGCGGTTTTGACGTTGACGTTCTGTGTGTTCATTCTGCTTTTCCTCTGGTCTGGTGGTTAATCCATCTCTCGGTGAGTTCCCTGGCGGCAAAGGGCAAAGGAGCAACGTCGTAAGGAGGAGAACAAGGGGCGGAGACAAAAAGTTTTTGCGGTCCCTGGCAAAAAGTTTTTGGCGGAGTTTATTTACCCCTTGGATGACGACACGGCGGTGCTACGACCAGCCCTTCGCCGGGGAACGGACGAGAGATGACTCACCAGGGGAAGGGATGAGAATGAACACACCCGACACGACGGAACGGCGTGGCGCCATCAGAGTGCCGGCAGTCCTTCGCCGGCACGGTG
>NZ_KV792593.1:0-11528 GCF_001808265.1 Klebsiella sp. HMSC16A12 | reverse complement strand
GGGTGCAGTCCATGCGCTTGCGCGGGCCTACGCTGTTTGAACCAGCAGAGGACTCGTAGGCCGGATAAGGCATTTATGCCGCCATCCGGCACAACCGCGGGTACGGTGTCTGATGTGTATCGCCCGGCGGCGCTACGCTTGCGCGGGCCTACGCTGTTTGAACCTGTGGAGGACCCGTAGGCCGGATAAGGCGAAGCCGTCAGGCAAACGTCGTGAAGAAAGGCATTACTCGGCGGCCGTTTTCCCTTTGCCGGGCAGCCTGAATGCTTCGCCATAGGGCTTCGCTATGCCCATACGATATTGAGTCTCTTTCGCCGCCTGGTGGAGGTCGGCAAACTCCTCTTTCGGCGCCGGCGGACGTTGCGCCTTTTTCAGACACTGATTGCGATGGTGACGGATCCACTCTCGGTCCTCATCGTCCAGGCAACGCTGCATCACCTCAATCCATCTGGATGCCGCCCGACGGTAGAGCCCGCATGCCTCTAACCGCTCAGCAATACTGTCCCTTATTCTCATCCACCTCGCTCCTCTGATGCTTTCACGATATCTCATGGTATTCCGACGCGTGAGTCGGAATACCATGGTAGTGTTAATTTATGACAAAACTATTCCTGTGCGGCGCAAGGAATATATTCATTATAATAATCGCTGTGCATAGCAAACCGCATTGGCGGTAAATACTTCCAAAGAGCTCCGGAATTATATGCCGAATGCCATCATCGATACCGCCGGGTATCGACGGTTGTACCTATCAATATCTATTTAATTTATTAGATTTTCGTCAACAAATACCTTGCGATAACATCCATTCTCTGTACAGCGAAGCTTCATAACGAACGTTCGGTCTGCTCCAGCAGCTTATTTCGAAAGATAAATAAGCAAGCTTCATTAAAATTATCTAACCCCAAACGCTCATAAAGCGCAGTACGCTTGCGGTAAAGGCTTTTTAGTGACGTATTGAGATTGACGGCCACCTCCTCCATGGTCATCCCCGCCATGAGTAAACGTAACATTAACTGTTCAGACAAACTTAAGCGCAGATCGTCAAACCACTCTTTGGTCAGACGCTTGCTATTCATCTCCAGAAAAAGACCAAATAATGTCGCCATATCCGCGGGTGATAATGACATGTTTAAAAACGATTTCAGGCTCAGTAAATGCTCTTCCCGATGGCGCATATCGAGGACGATACAACATATTCGCTTTCTGGATTTCGCCGCTGCCAGCACGAGATAATCGTAATGGCAAAGCGGCGAGCGGCTATCAACCAGCAGAGAGACTTCATCAACGTCATTATCTAAAATCGCTTTTCCGCTAGAATCTAACTGAATGATATCAGGAAAAAAATTCTTAACACCTTGAAAAAGATAGTAATCCTGGGTAACCAATATCATTAAAGTTGCCACAAATCGTCCCTTTAACATTTAATCAACAAATTCTCGTCAACCAGACGTTTTCCCTCCCCCTATGGAACGCTTCGCATGGCGGTGAAAATAACGAGACCTGTGATTTATCATTAGCGCGGCATCTGAATCTGGCTGTGAAAACCCTCCTTGCGTTCTGACAGGAAATAAACAGATTGATTATAAATAAAAAAAATCCACAGAAAAGATGCTTTTTTTGCTATTGAGAATTTTTGTCAGAAATCATCTTAAATATTGCCAAAAAAACTCCAACCCCAACCAAATATAAGTCACACCGCCATTTTTAAACAAAATTCCACCTGACTTTCTTTTTTATTTATATCAGTAGGTTAAAGAAATCAACTTGAACACTTCCGTTCGAATGAAGTCGATTTTACAGAATTATCTTAAAACGCAGACCATAATTTATCCATATTTATCGGTTGCCGTATCGGGTATAAATTACCCATTCATTTATCAACAGGAGATATGTTTATTAGTTTGCAATAGGTCATTCACCTGCAGTGCCAGTCAGCTAAATGGGACCATCCTCATCCTTTAACTCACCGTCAAAGGACGGTCGTGTTGTGCAATGGATTCTTGATGAACATATGGCAAATAGAAATGGAAAGATCACCTTATTCAAATACGTTATTGTTTAATCGCAACACGAAACTCTCGCTATCAATCGGCTTGCTTTTGCTCTTCCCGGCGCTGGTTCAGGGAGCGGATTCGCTCTATGACCAGCAAATCTTGCAAGCGCGCCAAGGCCAGTACGCCCCCTTTCTCAGTTACCTTCAGCAGTACCAGCTGCGGCATGCCTTAACCCCTTCTCAGGTGGCGGACTGGCTGCAGGTGGCCCTCTGGGCCGGTCAGGACGATGAAGTGGTGAAAGTCTGGCGACGCTACCAGGTCTATATGCCGATTCCCGCACGGGGCACCGCCGCCGCGGCGCAGGCCCTGCGCAACCAGAAGCAGTGGCAAACCTCGCTCACCCTCTGGCAGCAGGCGCTCAGCCAGGCCCCTGGCAGCGACGACTATCGTATCGGCTATATCAAAACGCTCGCCGATGCCCGCAAGGACGGCGAGGCGCTCAGCGAAGCGCGTCGCCTGGTGGCGGAGCAGGCGAGCGTTGCGCACCTGCAGACGCTCTCCTATGTCTACCTGCGGCTGGGCAAAAGCTGGGACCAGCTGTTGGTGGACACGCAGATCCTCGATCGTGAACCGCAAAACAAAACCGCGCTGGCCAGCCTGATGGCGACCCTGACCCGCAACCGGATTGATTCCCCTGCTCTCGGCCTGGCGAATAGCGTCGAACTGACGCCTGCGGAAAAGCGTAACTTGCAGCTGAACGCCGCCGCCGAACTGGTGCGCCTTGCCGATACTCCTTCCCGCGAAGAAAAGGCGCGTTACGCGCTGGCCCGCACGGCGCTCACGCAGTATGACGCGATGATCGCCGCCTGGCACCCCGACCCACAGGCTGCGCCCGACATCATCCGGGCGCGTATTGATCGTCTGGGCGCGCTGTACGCCAGCGCCGAGTACGCGCAGGTCATCCGCGAATACCAAAGCCTGATCGCGCAGCAGCAGACCGTTCCCGACTGGGCCATCGGCTGGGTCATCTCCTCTTTTATCGCTCTTAAGCAAATTGAGCCTGCGCTGACGCTTATCCACCAGCATCCTTCGTGGCTGACAAGCCAACAGAATGAGGAACACGAGCTTTTCTACGCTCTGCTGGACACCGGTCAGTACCCGGCGGCGCAACGGTATGTCGCCCGCCTCACCAGGAATGCGCCCTACATCCGTCGTCTCTACGGCTCGCCAACGCCGCAGCCGAACGACGACTGGCTCACCGCACAGTCGCTTAACGTGCACTATTTAGCGGCTACCAACGACCTGCCGCAGGCCGAAGCCCGAATGCAGCGCCTGGCGGCGACGGCCCCTGGAAACCAGGGCCTGCAGATAGACTATGCCGCCCTTCTGCAGGAGAGAGGATTGCCACGGGCAGCCGAACGCCAGCTAAAAGCGGCGGAATCTCTGGAACCCGCCAGCCTGCAGCTGGAGCGCCAGCAGGCCTGGGTCGCCCTCGATCTGCAGGAGTGGCGGCAAATGGATCTGCTGACTGACGACGTCGTCGCCCGCTCGCCACGGGATCTGAACACCCAGCGCCTGGCCAGAGCGCGCGAGATCCATCATCTCTCCGAGCTGCGCCTGAGCGTTGGCAAAGGGCTGCATTCCGACAACCCGGTGAGCGGCACGCACGACCTCAGTTTTGAGACGGCGATCTACAGCCCGCCGCTAGCCGACAGCTGGCGGTTGTTCGGCGGGCACCGCTTCGTTGAAGGCAATTTTGAAGAGGGGAAAGGCAGCTGTCGCCAGCTGTTTGCCGGTATTGAATGGCGTCCGCGCGACTACTGGGGCGAGCTTGAGCTCTCCAGCGTCAATTTTCACGGCGAGAACAAGCCCGGCGTCCGCCTTTCCGCCGCCCATGACGTTAGCGATCGCTGGCAGCTGGGCGGCGAACTGGAGCGGATTTCGCAGCAGACGCCGCTGCGCGCGTTACGCAACGGCGTCAGCGCCAACCGCGGCGAAGGCTGGCTGCGCTGGTCTCCAAACGAACGCCGGGAGTACCGCTTCAGCGCGGCCGCCAGCCGGTTTACCGATCGCAACCGCCGCCAGGAGTACACCCTCTCCGGTAAAGAACGCCTCTGGCAAACCCCATGGTTAACGCTGGATTTGCAGCCCGGTCTGTCGGCCAGCGCCAATAGCCGCACCGACACCGCCTACTACAGTCCGGCACGGGACCTCGCCGCCACCGCGGCGCTGGCCGTCGATCACACGCTTTACCAGCGCTATGACACCGTCTGGAGCCAGCAGTTACTCGCCGGCGGCGGCAGCTACTGGCAAAAAAATCACGCCGCCGGGGCGATCACGGTGCTGGGTTACGGGCAGCGCCTGCGCTGGAACAACGTCGTCGACACCGGGTTGATGCTGAACTGGGATAAGCGCCCCTACGACGGCAAACGTGAAAACAACCTCGCCATCACTCTTGATGCAAATATACGGTTTTAAGGATGACCATGCTGAACACGACCCTGCGCAACGGCCTGATGCTTCTCATCTGGCTGTGCCTTATCTTCAGCGTGCGTGCTGAGGAAGTCCCCTTCCTCGCCCCGCAGCAGCGCCCCCAACTGGAGGCCAATCAACCCTGGCCGGCGGATCGCTTTCTGGTGCTGGCCTACCATGACGTCGAAGACGATGCCGCCGACCAGCGTTATCTTTCGGTGCGCACCAGCGCACTCAATGAGCAGATCGCCTGGCTGCTGCATAACGGCTACCATGCGATCAGCGTTCAGGACATTCTCGATGCGCATTATGGCTTAAAGTCGCTGCCGCCCAAGGCTTTTCTCCTCAGTTTTGACGATGGTTACAGCAGCTTTTACACCCGCGTATGGCCGCTGCTTAAAGCCTGGAACGTCCCGGCGCTGTGGGCGCCGGTGGGCAGCTGGGTGGACACTCCCGCTGGTCAGCCCGTTAATTTTGGCGGCCTGATGACGCCCCGCGAGCGCTTCGCTACCTGGGAGATGGTGCGCGAGCTCAGCCGCTCGCCGCTGGTGGAGATCGGCGCGCACACCTGGGCCTCGCACTACGGTCTGCCGGCCAATCCGCAGGGCAGCCGCGAGCCTGCCGCCGCCAACCGCGGCTGGGATAAAACCACCGGCCGCTATGAAAGCGACGCGCAGTTTACCCGGCGAATGACCGATGACGTGCAGAAAGTGACGGCGAAAATCCATGAGGTTGCCGGGAAAACGCCGCGCGCCTGGGTGTGGCCCTACGGCGCCGCCAGCGGCAGCACCCTGACTATCGCCAAACAGCAAGGGTATCAGCTGGCGTTTACGCTGAACGACGGCCTGGGCAACGTGAAGGATCTGGACAATATTCCACGCCTGCTGATCGCCGGTAACCCGTCGCTCAAGGCCTTTGCCAGCGCCGTGACCCAAATTCAGGAAGCCGATCCTGTTCGGGTGATGCATGTGGATCTGGACTATGTCTATGACCCCAATCCCGTCCAGCAGGCAAAGAATATCGATAAGCTGGTGCAGCGCGTCTATGACATGAAAATCAGCCACGTCTTTCTGCAGGCCTTCTCCGACCCGCAGGGCGACGGCACGGTCAAGTCGCTCTATTTCCCCAACCGCTGGCTGCCGATGCGCGCCGACCTGTTTAACTTCGTCTCCTGGCAGTTGCAGACCCGCGGCAATGTGAAGGTTTATGCCTGGATGCCGGTGCTGGCCTTCGATCTTGCCTCAGATCTGCCGCGCGTTCAGCGCTGGGATCCGCAAACCGGGAAGGCGTTACTTGCCCGCCAGCCGTACGTCCGTCTGTCGCCCTGGGATCCCCGGGTTCGCCAGCAGATCACCGACATCTACGAAGATCTGGCCCGACACGCCAGCTTCAGCGGGATCCTGTTTCACGACGACGCCGTGCTGACCGATTTTGAAGACGTGAGCCCGGAGGCGGTCGCCGCCTGGCGGCAGACGGGTATGGCGCACGATGCAGACCCGGTGCCCCAACGTCCGCAAGAGCGCCAGGCATGGATGCGTTTCAAAAGCCAAACCCTGACCCGCTTCACTCTGGATCTACGCCAGGCAGTGCAGGCCATCCGCGGCCCGCAGGTGAAAACGGCGCGTAATCTCTTCGCCCTGCCGATCCTGGAGCCGCAAAGCGAAGCCTGGTTTGCGCAGAATCTGGATGACTTCCTTGCCGCCTATGACTGGACGGTCCCCATGGCGATGCCGCTGATGGAGTCCGTGCCGATCGACGCCAGCCAGGCCTGGCTGACGCGGCTGGTGCAGGCCGTCGCCCGCCACCCGGGCGCGCTGAAGAAAACCATCTTTGAACTGCAGGCCAGAGACTGGAATCGACGCCAGCAAAACGCCATTCCCGACCAGCAGCTGGCGGACTGGATGCGTTTGCTGCGGCTGAACGGCGTCAAAAACTACGGCTACTACCCTGACGATTTTATTAACAACCAGCCTGATATCTCTCGTATCAGGCCACAATTTTCTTCCTGGTGGTACCCTGACCATGACTGATCGCATTATCGCATTGTGCATTTTATGCCTCGTATTCGGGCTGCCGTTAGGTGTCGCAGCGGTATTTACCGGCGAGCTTATCCTCGACTTTGTCTTTTTCTGGCCGCTGTTTATGTCAGTGTTGTGGATCACCGGGGGTCTCTACTTCTGGTTTCAGCTGGAACGTCACTGGCCGTGGGGGGAGGATACCCCGCCGCCGACGCTGCCGGGCAATCCACTGATCTCGATCCTGATCCCCTGCTTTAACGAGGAGAAAAACGCCCGGGAAACCATCAGCGCAGCGCTGGCCCAGCGTTACGCCAATCTTGAAGTGATCGCGATTAACGACGGCTCTTCGGACAACACCGCCCAGGTGCTCCAGCAGCTGGCGCAGGAGGAGCCGAGGCTGCGGGTGATCCATCTGGCCGCCAATCAGGGAAAAGCGGTGGCGCTCAAAGCGGGCGCCGCCGCCGCCCGCGGCGATCTGCTGGTCTGCATCGATGGCGACGCCCTGCTGGACCGGGATACCGCGGCCTGGCTGGTCGCGCCGTTGATCCATTATCCGCACGTCGGGGCGGTCACCGGCAATCCGCGGATCCGCACCCGATCCACGCTGATCGGCCGCATTCAGGTTGGGGAGTTCTCGTCGATCATTGGGCTTATCAAACGGACGCAGCGGATCTATGGCCGGGTCTTTACCGTCTCCGGCGTAATCGCCGCCTTCCGGCGCCAGGCGCTGGCGGACGTCGGCTACTGGAGCCCGGATATGATCACTGAAGATATTGATATCAGCTGGAAGCTTCAGCTCCGCCACTGGGACATCTTTTTCGAGCCGCGAGCGCTGTGCTGGATCCTGATGCCGGAGACCCTCAAAGGGTTATGGAAGCAGCGTCTGCGCTGGGCCCAGGGCGGCGCCGAAGTCTTTCTGGTCAATCTGCGCCGCCTGTTTCACTGGCAGCATCACCGGATGTGGCCGCTGTTTCTGGAGTATGCCTGCTCCACGCTGTGGGCCTTTGCCTACGCGATCACCATTCTGCTGTTTATCCTCAGCCGCCTGATGCCGCTGCCTGACAATCTGGCGGTGCATACCCTGTTTCCACCGGAATTCACCGGCATGCTGCTCGGCCTGATGTGCCTGCTGCAGTTCGTCGCCAGTCTGTATATCGAGCGGCGCTATGAGAAAAAGGTCGCCAAATCGCTGTTCTGGGTGATCTGGTTCCCGATGGTCTACTGGATGATCGGCCTGCTGACCACGCTGGTCGCTTTTCCGAAAGTGATGGTGAAACGTCAACGTTCCCGCGCGCGCTGGGTGAGTCCGGACCGGGGAAAAGGAAGCCTGTGATGAATGAAAATACGCTCATCTTAACCGAACATCGGGTGCTGCCCCGGCTGGTCGACGCCGGCTTAACGCTGCTGGCCTGGCTCGGTTTTCTGTTCTTTCTGTACGCCAATTTGCTGATGCAGTTCATCGCGCCGCCCTCTCCGCGCTGGGAATCGCTGATGGACTCCCTGAATACGGCGCTGGTGTATCTGCTGATTGCCGCGCTGAACGGCTGGCTGTTGATCCTCTGGTATCACTACAACCGGCGCCGCGCCCGTACCCGGCGTCATACCGCGGTGCTCGCTCTGCGCGACGATGAGCTGGCGAGCAGCTTTAACGTCGCGCCGCAGATTATCTCGGAGATGAGCCGCTATAATTTGCTCACCGTTTACCACGATCAAATCGGGCAGATTATTGATTTAAAAAGCCACGCGTTACCGCCGCCGCAGGAAGAGAGCGATGACGCATGAGAGCAAGGCCGCCGTCGGCGGCCTGGACAGGTAATACGCCGGGGATTAGCCGCCGGCTTTTTTGATGGCGGCTTCCAGCGAGGCTTTGTCTGCCAGCCCCGGGAAGACGGTGATGCTGGCTTCCGTGGCGCCAGTGGTCGGCATCACGATCACGCCCGGCGTGCCGCTCAGACCAATCTCCTGCGCCAGATCGTTAATGCTCTGCAGCACCGGTTCGACGTCGGCGGCCTTCTTCGCATCGAAGCCGGCTTTCTTCGCCTGCTGCTGGATATCCGCCGTCGTCAGCTTGCCTTCGTTATGGCCGGTAGCGTAAATCCCGTTATGGTAGGCCAGATAGGCATCCGCCCCTTTCTGCTGATAGATCTGCAGGCCGGTTTTTGCCGCCTCCAGCGAGCTTTCCCAGCGGCCGCCGAAAATCGGCCACTCTTTGAAGGCGAAGCGGGTCTGCGGGTGCGCTTTAATCACCTGCTCCATCACCGGCGCCAGACGGCTGCAGTAGACGCACTGGTAGTCGAAGAATTCGATCACCGTGACTTTGCCGTTGGCCGGGCCGTAGGTCGGGGTATTTTTATCCTGGGTCAGCACGGCGGCGTTCTTCAGCACCGCCTGAGTGGCCGCGCTGGCCTGCTGCTCAGCCTGAATTTGCTGCAGTTTCTGGCTCGCCTGCAGCAGGACTTCCGGGTGGGCGACCAGATAGTCGGCGGCGATTTTGCCGATTTTCGCCTCCTGTTCCGGGGTGAAAGTCGCCGGCGCGTCAGCGGCAGAGGCCATCGCCGGCATTAAGACAGCGCTCAGCAGGGCGACAGAGAGGTATTTCTTGTGGCCAGACATAGTGGGGATCCTTGCGATAAGTGAACGGCAGGTGAGTCTGGGTGACAAAATATCACCCTTTTTCGCCGAAGCCTTGCCCAACGGCGCCTTGATTCGTAACTTTATTTTTCAGGCTCTCTCTTTCCCGCGCGATAGCGCAGGTCTGCGCCAGTGGTCAACGCGGCCCAGGCGGAGTACCCTGCGTAGCGGTTTTTCTTGCTCTTTTTTCAGGTGGTTTCTCTCGATATGTATGCATTTCTTCAACAATGGGACATGGCAGTGATTATGCTGCAGATTGTCGCCATCGACTTACTGCTGGGTGGCGACAATGCCGTGGTGATCGCCATGGCCTGCCGCAAACTGCCGCCGCAGAAACGCACCAAAGCGATCATCATCGGTACCGTGGGCGCCATCCTGGCGCGCGTTCTGCTGCTGGCGATCGCTTTGTATCTCCTGTCGCTGCCGTGGCTGAAAATAGTCGGCGCGCTGCTCCTGCTGTGGATTGGCATCAAGCTGGTCAGGAATGAGGAAGAAGAGAGCGAGGTTAGCAGCTCTGGCAGCCTGTGGCGCACCGCGATCACCATCACCGTTGCCGATGTGATTATGTCGCTGGATAACGTACTGGCGGTAGCTGCTGCGGGGAAAGGGCACATTGCGCTGGTCGCCCTCGGCGTGGCGATCAGCATTCCGGTTATTGTCGCCGGCAGCAAGCTGGTGCTGGTCCTGCTCACCCGCTTTCCCGCGGTGGTGCTGCTGGGCGGGATGCTCATCGGCTGGATTGCCGGGTCAATGCTGGTCAGCGACCCTACCATTCGCCGGCTGTTTCCCAGCGCCGGCGAGGGCACCGCGCGCCTGGCTGGCGCCGTCGGCGCGCTGCTGGTGCTATTCACCGGATGGCGCCGCCGCCCACGGCCGCAGGCGAAAGACTAACCTTATCCACGGCGCCGTCGACCCCGACGGCGTCAAGTTTCCGCCACTTTTCTTCCCCGTCAGGGCGCATTTGCCCTACGCTTTATACTGACGCCTGTTCCAGGGAATATGTAACCACCGCACTGAGCATAGATGAGAAAAAATCATGGAATTGAAGGATTATTATGCCATTCTCGGGGTGCAACCAACCGACGATCTGAAAACCATCAAGACCGCCTACCGCCGCCTGGCGCGCAAATATCACCCCGACGTCAGTAAAGAAAACGATGCCGAAGCCAAATTTAAGGATCTCGCCGAAGCCTGGGAAGTCCTGAAAGATGAGCAACGGCGCGCCGAATACGATCAGCTCTGGCAGCATCGCAACGATCCCGGCTTCGGTCGCCAGCGACAGACCCACGAGCAGAGCTACAGTCAGCAAGATTTCGACGACATCTTCTCCTCCATGTTTGGCCAGCAGGCGCATCAGCGTCGTCGTCAACACGCGGCGCGCGGCCACGATCTGGAGATCGAAGTGGCGGTGTTCCTTGAAGAGACGCTGGCCGAGCAGACGCGCACCATCAGCTATAACCTACCGGTGTACAACGTGTTTGGCATGATCGAAAGCGAAACACCGAAAACGCTGAATGTGAAGATCCCCGCCGGGGTAGTCGATGGTCAGCGTATCCGCCTGAAAGGCCAGGGGACGCCGGGGGAGAATGGCGGCCCGAACGGCGATCTGTGGCTGGTTATCCACATCGCCCCGCATCCGCTATTCGATATTGTCGGTCATAACCTGGAGATCGTCCTGCCGCTGGCGCCATGGGAGGCCGCGCTGGGCGCGAAAGTGACGGTGCCCACCCTGAAAGAGAGCATTCTGCTGACGGTGCCGCCGGGCAGTCAGGCAGGGCAGCGACTGCGTATCAAAGGGAAAGGACTCGTGAGCAAAACCCACACCGGCGATTTGTTCGCCGTTATTAAAATAGTGATGCCGCCAAAACCAGATGAAAAAGCGCGTGAGCTCTGGCAACAATTGGCCGCCGCCGAAGCCAGCTTCGATCCGCGTAAGACATGGGGGAAAGCCTGATGGCTACAGTAACAGTGACGTTTACCATTACCGAATTGTGCCTGCGTACCGGGGTGTCGGAAGAGGAGCTGACGGAGATCGTCGGCTTAGGGATGATTGAGCCACACCAGCCGCAGGCGGACACCTGGCTGTTCGACGACAGCGCGGTGACGATCGTGCATCGCGCGGTACGCCTGCGTAACGAGCTGGAGCTGGACTGGCCGGGAATTGCGGTGGCGCTGACCCTGCTGGATGAGAACGCGCGGCTGACCCGCGAAAATCGCCTGCTGCAGCAGCGCCTGGCGCGCTTCCTCGCCCACGGATAGGGGTGCCATCCCGGGTCGTGGCGTTCCGTCTTCGCGCCGGGTGGCGGCTACACCTTACCCGGCCTACAAATGACATCGAGCCCACCCATTGCACTGGATTTGTAGGCCCGCGCAAGCGTATGGACTGCACCCCAAAAGTTGGACACCCAAC
>NZ_KV792592.1:0-25667 GCF_001808265.1 Klebsiella sp. HMSC16A12 | reverse complement strand
AACACTATCAGTAAGTTGGAGTCATTACCGTTTCTCACATAGAGTCTGGGCAACTCAGGGCCATACATCTGTAACTTGCCCAAATCCGCCAGCACTTTTTCCTGAAGCGCGTCATCCTACTCGCTTAACCAATCATCAAATCGTTGGCTAAAAAGTACTGTCTACATACCATCCACTTATAAGCTATGACTTATAGAGTGATAATATAAGCTAAAGATTATATTATCAAGAGAAAGTGCATGGAATTACCCTCTGCACCGCTTCACATTACGCCACACCGATACGCTAATGTGAGTCATAGCCAGACCTAGAAGCCGCGGCACCTTTAGCCCTTCATTAACATCACATAACACCAGAACCTCGCTCAGAAGCCCCGTCAACCGGAGATGGTATTCGCTACGCATAGGCAATAAGCAAAACGCCTCACGGCAGGGCAATTTATTGTCCGGTCGTGAGGCGTTGGCCAACGAATGTAATGAGGCGGCAGGAAAAACCTTCTATAACCGTCATACTTCAAGCTGCAGATGCGTTGGCTGCAACTTAAATTATTTTGGGTATATCACACGAAAAGTTGATAAATCTAAAATCCCAAAAATATATTTTACATCAGTAAGATATATGAAAAAATTTACTGCTTTACGAGTAGTAGTTCTTCACCATTTTCTATTAACATTCCATCATCAATAAATTTTTTCACCCATCGGTGAAAGTGCTTAACCTCAATCCCTCGTTGTTTCAAATCGTCACGAAGCATTTTTTTAGTACATCTCCCACCGTCTGAAAAAATTTTATGAATCATTTCCCAAACAGCTTTATGATTATCAGTCAGGTTTGAAACATGTGATAATTCAGGGTATAGGTTTATTGCTTTTCGAGCATGATCAATGACCGCCAGAGAAGAAATCCTTTCGCCGTCACTATCTATAAACAACTCTGATTCATGCAATTTATAAGCATGACACTTTGGTTCTTCCGCGTCTTTCATTTTGGTACAGGACAAAATTAGCGATTGGTTTTCTTTATCTTTTTTCACATTAAATTCAACATCCAGTGCCGCTTTTAATGAACTTGAGCCTCGGGCACCTTTCGTTTCATCTTTACCTGAATGATGTACAAGAAGGACACTGGCTGATGTTCCATTTTTTATAGCATCACATCCAACAATCAGACGGCCCATATCTTGCGAGTTATTTTCATCCAGATTGCCATAACAACGTGCTAGCGTATCAAAAATAATCAATCTGACAGGTAATCGGCATTTCCCTTCAATGTATTTTATCCCATTCAGTAAATCACGCCGTTCTGAGGGATCGGCAGGAAACACCGGTCGGTTGACTAATATAAGATTACTGACTTTTTTATTGTAGATATTTTCCCATGCTTTTACTCTTCGGCTAACCCCAATCCCCCCCTCACCGACAATATAAATCACAACCCCCGGATTGACTCTATTACCAGACCACTCAATACCAGTTGCGATATGGCACGCCCACGATATAGCAAGAAAACTTTTATAAGATCCACTCGGCCCGTAAATACTGCATAAAGAATTTTCTGTTATATAATTTTTCATCACATAGCTATTTTGTTTATCATAGCCATCCGATCCTACGCTGATGGGTAGTTTGTTGATGACGTGTTCATGTCTGTTTCTGTTATTTTTTGCATGACTCATTTCTGATACCCATATTAAAATTAATTATATTCTGGCAATAGTTACCCACTGCCAGAAAAGACAGTTATTTTTTGGAAGTTAGATTATCGTAAAGAAGTGGCTATTTTATTCTGAACCCAGTCATTTACTTCACTCTCGATAAAAGCGACTTTACTTGCCCCTATTTTTATCTTCCTTGGGAATAAACCCTGCTTTATCAACTCATAAATACGCGGTCGTGAATAACCTGTGATATCCATAACCTGATTAAATGATAATAATTTTTCCATGACTACCTCTCGTTATAAATAAGTTATTTGTTATTTTCAAAAGAATACGGATGATGAAATTCATGGCTGATTTTTTCTAAATAATCAGACCACCACTGCATCATTTTCATCCTTTCCGGAATAAGTTCGGCTTTATGAATATAAGCCGCACGAACATTATTTCTTTCCTGATGACTCATCTGTCGTTCAATGGCATCCCGACTCCATTTCCCTGACTCAATAAGTGCACTACAGGCCATCGTACGGAATCCATGAGAACAAACATCTTTTTTGGTGTTATATCCCATCGTTTGCAATGCATGATTAATGGTATTTTCACTCATTGGTTTTTTGGGATAGTGATCACTGGTAAAGGCAAATATTCTGTTTCCGGTAAACTCCTTAATACTTTTAATTAATTTCAGTGCCTGATCACTCAATGGCACAATATGAGGTGTTTTCATTTTAGAACCACGATATGAAAATTTAACATCGGGTACTTCCTCCCTGATAGAGGGAATGGTCCATACAGCATTCTCCAGATCAAATTCATCCCAGCGCGCAAAACGCATTTCGCTCGATCTGACAAAGGTATGCAACAGGAATTGAATTGTTAGCTTCGTTAATTCCCTCCCCTTATATTCATCAATTCTCCTTAATAAATCAGGAAGTTTTTCCAACTCCAGAGCCGGACGATGGACTAAATTTTTCTTTATTAATGCGCCAGATTTATGGGCAATAGGATTAAACTCTAATAATCCATTATCAACCGCCAATGTCATAATAGAATTAATGCGTTGATAAATACGAGAAGCTAATTCTAAACGCCCTGATGTCTGAATGATTTTTACGGGCTGTAATAGCTCCTGCGCATTAAGGGACTTAATATTGCTTTCACCTAACTGAGGAAAAACCTCATCCATCAGGGATTTTAAAATACGCCGACTATGCTCTGGTGACCACTGTCGATTACTATCGTGCCACTGCATGGCGACTTCTCGGAAAGTTAAGACATTTTCCTGATCTTTTATTCCGCGTGGATCAATCCCTCTTGCTATATTGGCTTTATATTCTTCTCGTTTTTCACGAGCCAAAGCCAGAGGAACATATTTGTACTCACCAAATGAGGTCAAACGGTCCTCACCCTGGAAGCGATAACGTAATCGCCAATAAGCGCTGCCGCTGGATTTGAGCAATAGATATAGCCCTCCACCATCGGATAAGCGCGTCTCTCTTTCGATACTCTCCCCAGCTAATTTTTTAGCGTTTAACTCTCTCAGCTGTTTTTTGATAAATGCATCTGTCAGCAACATAATTAATTCTCCGATTGTATTTTTAGATACAAACAAATCTGGTAATCACTGGCCACATATCCAAGCTACTACGAGTGTTACCAGGGTCGAATAGCACTTTTAAAAAACAAATCAGAAAATATTAATAAATTGAATGAATGTAATTTTTAATAAAATAAAACCAACCATTAACAGAATATTATTCCGCATTAATAAGGGTTATCACAAAACAAAAGATTTAAATTCTTTTCACCTCAGGTAAGTTTTGGTGATTTCTGCTCTAAAATGGCCCATTTCCTGACTCACTACTTCCAGTGACTCGTCATAGGAACACCCATAATCTTGTAGCTCGGCCATACGTTCCTGGGCATAGCTGTGTCGCGTTCCATGGCTCCCCGCTGACCATCCCAATGCTCTGGTGCTGGCATTGCTGAATGATCGACTCCAAGATTGGCCCGCAGAAATCGCATAATATTGCTGATAATGAATGCCTCGGTCCGTCACCGTTACCGGTTCTGCTAATATCCTGCTCTCCAGCATTTCTGCTAATTCTGATGCGATATTGACTTCCCGGAGCAGCCCTCCTTTACCCTGGACTGTGTATGATACGCCGCCCCGCCCCATAAACTTCTTATCTGACGCAGGCCGGGCACTAGGTTCGCGATACCGCCATTCACGTAGAGAAAACAGCTCATGACTGCGTAATCCTGCGTTATAGGCAATACGCGTGGCTAAGCGGTTTTTGTCTGACTGGTGGGATGCAATAATTTCAATTTGTTCTGATGTATAGGATCTGGATGACAAGGACTGTTCATGCAGAGAACGAACTACTCTCAATGTTTGGCCATCGGGTAAAACTCGTGTCAGGTGTAGCATCATCGCCTGTAGGGCCTGACGTTCCATATCCAGACTTTTTTGGCCAACAGAGGCAGCCCTACTGTGGAGGAATTGGATTGCCATTTCCGGCGTGATGTCCTGTAGGTTCACTCCACCATTGGTTCTGAAATAGAGAGCAATACGTGTAAGTGCTGCCTGATAATTCCTCACTGTTCCGACGGAGCGAAAAGCAGTAACCTGCAAAACTTTCATTACGTTAGCAGCCTGACGTTTAGCTATGTCTCGATCCGTCTTTTCAGATGAAAATCTAGCCATGATGTTTCTCCAGCCAACGCGTAACCGTAGTTAAAACAACACAGACTCTTTTTTGTCTTAACCAACGCTGAATTTCAGCGGCAGAAGCTCCGTGATGTTTTAATGCGAGAATTTCTACCCGATATCTATCCAGACGTGATTGGTTACGCCGGTAAGGCCGTTTCCTGCGTAGCCTAGTCTCCTCCTGCAATTTTATGACTATCGTTTTTGCATCAAACATAATATAAGTGCCTACTAATAGTGAGTTGTAAGAACATCTGACCTGTAATGCTATAGCCAGCGACCACCATAGATATCATCATCCATAGCGCCTGTTCGCCCCGGTTTGCCTGATTCAGACGGGCTCGGACTGGTCTCGCCCCGAAATAGTTTTTATACGTTTTTGCCGCAGGAGATAGCACCCGCTAGATTGGGGTTCTGCGTTAGATTTAATAAATTTAAGAAAATGCTTATAAAACACCACATTATCAAGATAATGACACTGTGAGACGCACCTTCATATATTTAATATATTTGATAGATTTAAGGCTTGTATTTATTCATAACTTACTGAAAGTTACAAAAGCCATAGATTTGATACCTGTTTTGGCCAGGTTTTGCCGTTACAGCGAAGTTATGTGTCTGTTATCGGCCAGACTTTGCCATCAAAAGTTAATGTTGTCAGTATTAGCCCTGACAGCTCTCATGAGCGGCTTTCATGCTTTATAAGTTAGTAAAAAATAATAACAAAATCAACGTTGCATCAATTAAGTTGCGCATTTTGCCTTCCAGCCCTTGCCCCTCAAGGCCTTCAGGCCTTTTCTTTATATAACGCATAGCGTCATTGGGGGTAAAAACCTTGATCGAGTGAGCCTTCAGGCGATGCATTTTTTGTAAGCCTTCAGGCGTATGAAATTTTTTGTCTCTACTACCCGTAACATCATGATTTTTGATGACAATTATTTGAGGCTTATTTGCAGGTTAAACGACTGTCATTTGAGACTCATTTGCATGTCAAATGACTGCCATTTGGGAGTCATTTGAAGGTTATCTGAGCCTTTGTTAAAGAAGTGAAGGGCTGCTTTGAGCGAAAAGCGGGCATTAACGCCCAATTAAAGTGTGAAGCACGTATTCACCATACTCAATTTGAATACCTTAATCACTAAATTTGAACCAAACTGAAAATGCCAAGCGTGCTGAGCCATTCTTAAATTGTTTGTTATATTTCAAGCACGACAGAGTCAATAGACAACCTTGAGTTATCAGAAATATCCTCGACAAACTCAGCCCACGTACCTCTCTCGACTCTTCGACTGCAATAATGCGAAGTAGCCCTAATGAAGCCAATAGCGACGTCATACAAATCTTGGATAAATTCTTCTATAATAGCTTCGTTGTTGTCACCGTAGGATAAAAATATAGAGTCACGATAGTTCGCTTTACCACGGTATCTAAATGCCTGAATAAGGAAATTAACTTGTCCTTTTTCTAGTGCGTGATCGCGAACTTCGCGAGCAGCTTTCGTGCGAAAGTTGTCAACACCAAGAGCTTTGAAATCACGAGAAGTTCTCACCCTCTCTTCTGTTTCCCACTTTTTGTAGCCATGAGTCCCCTTTAGATAGGAAACCAGTGCACCATGAGCAGTTTCATTATCATAAGCTCTATCATTCAGGTCGAAACGGTTAGCACCTCTATATGCAGCAATCTCGGCATCAGCAGTGTTTGAAACTAAACTAGTTAGAAGAAGATTAAATGGATATGGGATAAGTTTTTTTTCCGCGATATCTGACTGCCAAACTTTTGCTGTGGCTGTATGTGTCTCTTGAATAGAACCAGAAGATGCTGCAACCATCGCGCTAGCGGAAAAATAGATACTGTAATACCAAGAAATAATAGCTGAACGACATATGTCATATTTATCTTCGACATCTTTATTCATACTTTTCAAAGATGACAGATTATGTAAGGCCATCATTGTGTTCTCAAAAACAAGCGTATCAGCTTCACGATTGACAGGTCTACGTTGTACCCGAGCATATAAATCATTTAGTTTATCATCGGCACAAGCGCCACCGTTAACGACTTCGGCAAGGGCCCTCATCCAATTTACAGTCCCCTGAAACGCAAACCGGGGCTCTGCCTGATCACCGGCTTCAAATAGCCTGTCTAATAGCCACTTACTCATGATAAACCCTTGTAAATATGCGGTTATTCAGCGGAAAAATCTGTATCTAAACACGGACTTTTCCACGTTTGTAAATTTAATGTGTGGAACACTACATCGCTTTTGTATAACTGACAACAGCTTATAGGTACAGCCGGGAATTGTATTTGTTATAAATACGGATTAATCCACCTAACAAGTGGTGGCGATACCTTGATCCGGACAAGATATTTTTGCAGTGCAACAACGTCTGCAATTGGCACATAGCGGACAGAAAGCAAGACCCCAAGGTCCGCTATGAGCGATAAGCAGACGTGACATAATCGTATTATCCACCCTTACGAGCATTCCATTCGTCACGGGTAATTTCCCATAGCTCAGAATCCAGAATACCGCTGACATACGCTTTCTTTTCAGTCCTGATGAGCCGCATGCCACTGCTTTCTGAAATACGTTTGGAACGGTTATTGAGAGCCGCTTTCGGCGCACGCAATACAGTCTTATTTAAAGAATTAAACCAATAATCTGTAGCTGCATTACAGGCCTCGCGCATAAATCCTTTTCCCTGATGCTCCGGAGCTAACCAAAATCCTCGATTATTATCCTCAACATCATACAGACAGATTAAACCTACCAGGTTGTCAGGTGTTTCACGATGTCTGATAGTCCAGATCCAAGCGATTCCATTTGCTATATCAGGCAAGGCCACGTTATTGACATAATTCTCGGCACCATTATCCGGATAGGGCCATGGTACTGATGAAACCATGTACCGAACAATCTCCCAGCGAGGATAAAGTTTTTGAATTTGTGAGGAATCATCTGAGGATAATGGTTTTAACAGTAAGCGTTCTGTATAGAGTATAGGTATTGGCATCCGCGCTTTTCCTTCCTGAGCATAGTGTCTATTATTGTTTAAGCCATTAAATAGCTATCTCAATGTAGCTTGATATATAGAAAACATCCATACAATTGGTGGTGCGGTTAACAAAAAGACAGGGGCAGTTTTTGACACAGAACGGACGCTAATCTGCCTTTTAGCTGTACACTCGCAGATCGGTGTACGCATGAAGTAATTTACAGAACAGAGGTCATACATACTCTTGAACTATCGGTAGTACCAATTCTCACTACTAATGCTCATTTCTATCCAGCATATTTGCAACACAAAGCATATAAGGTCATTTTTTAACCAAAACTGTATACCGCCCTAAATCGAACTTGGGATATACATATTTATATCCCGCTTTATGCGATATACCCGCAGATACCATCAGATACGATGAGAATGAAAAATGAGCAGAAAAGAAGTAATTCACTGATTTTAGGCACAAAAAAAGCCACCCTTAGGTGACTTAATTTCGCATATGGTGCCGAAGGCCGGACTCGAACCGGCACGTATTTCTACGGTTGATTTTGAATCAACTGCGTCTACCGATTTCGCCACTTCGGCACTGAAGGGGATGCGGAAACGTTCTGGATTATACCTGTCGGCGGCGGTCATGCAAGCGACAGCGTGTCGTCATTGCGCTAAGTGTTGAAAAAAACAGCGCTATCCTGCGCGGCGTCACCTTTTGCTACCGTTCCATAGAGCAACTGCCACCAGCAATCCTCATCGTCCCCTCCCGCAAACCCAGCTCCACCTGCCAGCCATCTCCCTTCTCCCCCAGTACTCCCAAACCCCACTCAAACTTATCTCAAATTTTTCTCATTTCACTCTCACCTGCATCCCTATCATAATCCATCTCTCCCCAAACAAATCCCCTCACCAATCGCCAAATATCTCACCAACCCCACCACCCACCATTCCCATATATTCCAGAAAGTTTTAGCCAATGCCTTTTTGTTATTCATCCGTTCCCGCAGCTGCGTATTAATTTCATCAATATTTTTATAACTTTACATTAATGAAAAGTTTTCTTTTTGCCGTTTAATCCAGGATTTTCCTCAGGCGTGAAGGGTTCCGGTAAACACTATTTTTACTAGTCGCTGTACGAGTCTTGATGGACATATTCACTCGATGAATTAACTCAGGAGAATACTTGTGACGACGTTAAAACCTTTGCTGGCCCGCAACCGCAGCTGGGCGCTGCAGAAGTGTCAGCATGACCCGGACTATTTCGAAAAATGGGTCGACGGGCAGCGGCCCCACTCGCTGTGGATCGGTTGCTCCGACAGCCGCGTTCCCGCCGAGGTGCTCACCGGCAGCCAGCCCGGCGAGCTCTTTGTCCACCGCAATATCGCCAACATGCTCGACCCCACCGACGACAACGTTATGAGCGTCCTGCAATATGCCCTCCACTACCTTGAGGTGGAGCGGGTGGTGCTCTGCGGCCACTACGGCTGCGGCGGCGTGCAGGCGGCGCTCTCCCTGCCCACCCTGCCGCTGGCGCAGGAATCCTCGGCGCTGGCTCGCCGCATCGGCCAGCTGCGCCACACCCTGCATCACGAAATTGCGCAGATCGCCGATGGGTGTGGTGTTGAGGCCTCCCCCGGCGCCAGCGCCAGTTCCGACGCGGAGCCGTCTCGCCGTGCCCTTGATGCGCTGGTGGAAGCCAACGTTCGCGCCCAGTTCGCCCGTCTGCTGGAGAGTGAGCCAGTGCAGACGGTGCTCGCCAGCGGGCGGCCGCTCAGCCTGCACGGCTGCGTCTACGATCTGGCTTCCGGCCATTTAACCACCCTCGTCGAACACCTCTCACCGCAGGAGCACGCCCCATGAATACGCTTCGTCAGGACTCTCTCGCCGGCATCGTCGTCTTCCTTGTCGCCCTGCCGCTGTGCCTCGGCATCGCCCAGGCCAGCGGCTTACCGCCCTTCGTCGGCCTGCTGACCGGCATTATCGGCGGCCTGGTCGTCACCGCTCTCAGCCCCTCCCGCTTCGCCGTCAGCGGCCCCGCCGCCGGACTGGTCACCATCGTCGTCGCCGCCATTGAATCCCTGGGTTCCTTCTCCCTCTTCCTGATGGCGCTGGTGCTGGCCGGCGTGCTGCAGCTGCTGTTCGGGATCCTGCGGGCCGGGCGCTTTATCTCCCTCGTTCCCGCCAGCGTCATCAAAGGCATGCTGGCGGCGATCGGCATCCTGCTGATTATGCAGCAGATCCCCGTCGCGCTCGGCAGCGCAGAAGAGACCGGGCTCGTTGATATCGTGAAGGGTAACGCCACCTTCTCCCTCAGTGCTATCGCCGTCGCCGCGGGCGGCCTGCTGGTGCTCTGGCTGTGGGGTTCGCCGCTTATCCGCCGGGTGAAGAGCCTACGCTGGATCCCCGGCCCGCTGATCGCCGTCCTGCTCGGTTGTGTCACCACCGTATTAATGACCCAGGCCGCGCCGCAGCAGCTGGCCGCTCTGCCGCGCATCACCCTGCCGGCGTTCGGCAGCCTCGGCGATCTGCTGGGCGAGCTGGAGTCTCCCGCATGGAGCGCGTGGCGTAATCCGTCGGTGTGGGTGGTGGCGGTGACCCTGGCGCTGGTCGCCAGCCTCGAAACCCTGCTCAGCCAGGAGGCGCTGAAAAAGCTGCGCCCGCAAAATCCGCCGCCTTCGCCGAACCGTGAAATGGTCGCCCAGGGCGTGGGCAATCTGCTCTCCGGCGTTCTGGGGGCGATGCCGATCACCGCGGTGATCGTCCGCAGCTCGGTGAACGTCAGCAACGGCGCGCAGAGCAAACTGTCGATCTTTATCCACGGCGTGCTGCTGTTGATCTGCGGCCTGTGGTTCAGCGGCCTGCTGACCTTAATCCCGCTCGCCAGCCTCGCCGCCGTGCTGCTCTATACCGGCTATAAGCTGGCCACGCCGCGGCTGTTCATCGAGCAGTTCCGTCAGGGGGCGGCGCAGTACGTCCCGTTCCTCGCCACCATCGGCGGGATTATCGCCTGCGGCATGCTGGCGGGGATCGGGATTGGTCTTGCCACCCAGATGGCATTCAGCCTCTGGCGCAGCCATCGCCACTCGCTGCAGCTGGCGCGCTACGATGACCACTACGTGCTGCGCATCCAGCAGAATCTGACCTTTATGCACAATCCGCATCTGCTGGCCCTGCTGGCGAAAATTCCGGAAAAGAGCGTGGTGATCGTCGAGCACGACAGCGTCGGCTACCTCGACCCGGACGTGCGGGCGGTGCTGGATGATTTTGCTGAGAACGCCCCGCAGCGCGGCATCCGCCTTAATCATTGGCCGCTGGCCAGCCGCTGACCTTAACGGGCGGCTGGTCCGCCCGCTTCGCGACCCCTCCGATTGCCAAGCGCCGGGGAATACCATGCTCTACACTTTCTGGGTTATCACGCCAACCCCAAGGAAATGAACATGAGCATCATTAAAAGCTACGCCGCCAAAGAAGCGGGCGCCGATCTGTCGCTGTGGGAATACGATGCCGGCGAGCTGCAGCCGGAAGATGTCGAAGTTGAAGTGGAATACTGCGGGATCTGCCATTCGGACCTGTCGATGATCGACAACGAATGGGGGATGTCGAGCTACCCGCTGGTGGCCGGTCACGAGGTGATTGGCCGGGTGGCGGCGCTGGGCAGCGCGGCGCAGGATAAAGGGCTGAAGATTGGCCAGAAGGTCGGCATCGGCTGGACGGCGCGCAGCTGCGGCCATTGCGACGCCTGCATCAGCGGCAACCAGATCAACTGTCTGGAAGGCTCGGTGCCGACCATTCTCAACCGCGGCGGCTTCGCCAATAAGCTGCGCGCCGACTGGCAGTGGGTGATCCCCCTGCCGGAGAGCATCGATCTGGCGTCCGCCGGCCCGATGCTGTGCGGCGGCATCACCGTCTTTAAACCGCTGCTGACCCACCACGTCACCGCCACCAGCCGCGTCGGGGTGATCGGCATCGGCGGCCTCGGCCATATCGCTATTAAGCTGCTGCGGGCGATGGGTGCGGAAGTGACCGCCTTCAGCTCCAACCCGGCCAAAGAGCAGGAAGTGCTGGCGATGGGCGCCGATCGCGTGGTCAACAGCCGCGATCCGGAAGCCTTAAAAGCGCTGGCCGGTCAGTTCGACCTGATCATCAACACCGTGGCGGTGGACCTCGACTGGCAGCCGTACTTCGAAGCCCTGGCTTACGGCGGCAACTTCCATACCGTCGGCGCGGTGATGAAGCCGTTCCCGGTGCCGGCCTTTACCCTGATCGGCGGCGACCGCAGCATCTCCGGCTCGGCGACCGGTAATCCGTCCGAACTGCGCACGCTGATGAAGTTTGCCGGGCGCAGCAAAGTGGCTCCGACCACCGAGCTGTTCCCGATGTCGCAAATTAACGAAGCGCTGAAGCACGTTCGCGAAGGCAAAGCCCGCTACCGCGCGGTGCTGAAAGCCGACTTCTGATGGTTCTCTCCCGCCGGGCGGCCCGCTCGCCCGGCGTTTCCCCCGTCGCTTCATCAAACCGTCATCTCCCCGCCATGCCTCTGTAGTCATTGCTTCCCACAATCCGGGCTTCGATAAATGGCTGAACGAGATGCGCGTCACCATGAGAAAGACCTGGCTTCCCTGGCTGATCCTGTCGCCTTCCCTGCTGTTTTTACTGCTGTTTACCTGGTTCCCGCTGGGGCGTTCGGTGTATGACAGCCTGTTTGATACCCGCATGGCCAGCGACGGCGCACAGTACGTCGGCCTGGATAACTTCGCCCGCCTGTTTGCCGACGGCGTTTTCTGGCAGTCGCTGGGCAATAACCTGCTCTATATCCTGCTGACGGTGGTGCCTGGGGTGACCCTCGCCCTGCTGCTGGCGGTCGCCCTGAGCGAGAACCATCGCGTCAACCGCTGGCTGCGCACCGCCTTTTTCTTCCCGATGATTATCCCGATGGTCAGCGCCGCCGCGCTGTGGCTGTTTATCTTTATGCCCGGCCTCGGCCTGCTCGACCACTATCTGGCGAAGCTGTTTGGCCCAATGAACAACAACTGGCTGGGACGCAGCAACAGCGCGCTGCTGGCCCTGGCGTTGATCGGCGTGTGGAAGTTCGCCGGCTACTACATGCTGTTTTTCCTCGCCGGGCTGCAGAGCATTCCGGCCTCGACGCGGGAAGCGGCGCTGATGGAGGGGGCTACCCGCACGCAGGTCTTTTTTAAGGTCACGCTACCGCTGCTGCGCCCGACGCTGAGCTTTGTGATCACCACCGCGCTGATCTACTCCATCACTCAGATCGACCACGTGGCGGTCATGACCCGCGGCGGGCCGGACAACGCCACCACCGTGCTGCTCTATTACATCCAGAATCTCGCCTGGGATACCCACGACCTCGGTAAAGCCTCCGCCGCCACCTTCCTGACGCTGGCCGGGCTGTTCGCCTTCTCGCTGATTAACCTGAAACTGCTGGAGAAAGGAGCCCACTATGAGCGCTGAAATCTCGCCGCTGCTGGTCCGCACGCCCGCCGCCGCCCGTCCGCTGTGGCTGCGCCTGCGCCGCTCGTCGCCCTTTACGCTCACAGTATTAATGTGCTGCATGGCGCTGCTGTGGGTCAGCCCGTTTATCTGGATGCTGGCCACCTCGTTCAGCGCCACCACCTTCGGCGACGATATGGCGTCGCTGCTGCCGCGCCTGCCGCTGACCCTCGATAACTTCCGCGACGCCTGGCAGAGCGCCGACTGGCTGAGCCTGTACGCCAACACCCTTATCTTCACCTTCGGCACCTTCTGCGTGCAACTGTTGACCATCACCACCGCCGGGTACGTCTTCGCCTGCCACGAGTTTCGCGGCAAGCAAACGCTGTTTCTCCTGTTCCTGGTGCAGCTGATGATCATGCCGGTGGTGATGATGGTGCCGAACATGCTGACCCTGAAAACCTTCGGCCTGCTCAACACCCTTACCGGGGTGATGATGCCCTACTTCACCTCGGCGTTCGGCGTGTTCCTGATGCGTCAGGCGTTCCTCGCCATCCCGAAAGAGCTGGAAGAGGCGGCGCTGATGGAGGGCTGCCGCTGGTGGCAGGTGCTGTTCCGCGTACTGCTGCCGATGTCCTGGCCGTCGGTGCTGGCCTTCGCCACCGTCAGCATTACCTACCACTGGAACGAGTACCTGTGGCCGCTGATGATGCTCAACGATCCCGATAAGCAGGTGCTGACCGTCGGGCTGGTCTCCTTCGCCATGGGCGCCGAATCCGGCGGCCAGTGGGGCACCATCGGCGCCGGGACGCTGATGGTCTGCCTGCCGCTGATGCTGGCGTTCATCCTTTTTCAGAAACAGTTCCTGCGGAGCTTCGGCTTCTCCGGGATCAAATAAGGAGTGATTCATGCTGTTAGCGCACATTTCCGATACCCATTTCCGCAGCCGCGGCGAGAAGCTGTACGGTTTTATCGACGTCAATGCCGCCAACGCCGACGTGGTCTCCCAGCTTAACGCGCTGCGCGAGAGCCCGGACGCGGTGGTGGTGAGCGGGGATATCGTCAACTGCGGCCGCCCGGAGGAGTATCAGGTGGCCCGCCAGATCCTCGGCAGCCTGAACTATCCGCTGTATCTGATCCCCGGCAACCACGACGACAAAGCCCATTTTCTCGAGCATCTTCACCCGCTGTGCCCGCAGCTGGGCAACGATCCGCAAAATATGCGCTATGCGGTGGATGACTTCGCCACCCGCCTGCTGTTTATCGACTCCAGTCATGCCGGCACGTCAAAAGGCTGGCTGACCGACGAGACCATCAGCTGGCTGGAGGCCCAGCTGTTCGAGGGCGGCGACAAACCGGCAACGATCTTTATGCACCACCCGCCGCTGCCGCTGGGCAATGCGCAGATGGACCCTATCGCCTGCGAAAACGGCCACCGTCTGCTGGCGCTGGTGGAGCGTTTCCCGTCACTGACGCGCATCTTCTGCGGCCACAACCACAGCCTGACCATGACCCAGTATCGCCAGGCGCTGATCTCCACCATTCCCGGCACCGTCCATCAGGTGCCGTACTGCCACGAAGACACCCGGCCCTATTACGACCTCTCCCCGGCCTCGTGCCTGATGCACCGTCAGGTCGGTGAGCAGTGGGTGAGCTACCAGCACTCGCTGGCCCACTACGCCGGGCCGTGGCTGTACGACGAAAACATCAGTTGCCCAACGGAAGAGCGCTAACCGCTATGCTCAGTCTGCAAAACATCAGTAAACGTTTCGACGGCAAACCGGCGCTCAGCGCCCTGTCGCTGGATATTCACGAAGGCGAATTCGTGGTGCTGGTCGGCCCGTCGGGCTGCGGAAAAAGCACCCTGCTGCGCCTGCTCGCCGGGCTGGAGCCGGTCAGCGAAGGCCAAATCTGGCTGCATGATGAGAACATCACCGCCGCCACGCCGCGCGAGCGCAACTTCGCGATGATCTTCCAGAACTATGCCCTGTTCCCCCATCTGTCGGTGCGCGACAACATCACCTTCGGCATGAAGGTGCGCAAGGAAGAGAAAAGCAGCTGGCAGCCGCGGGTGGACAAAGTGGCGCAGATGCTGCAGCTGGAGGCGCTGCTTGACCGCAAACCGGCGAAGCTCTCCGGCGGCCAGCGCCAGCGGGTGGCGATGGCCCGGGCGATTGTGCGCAATCCGCGGCTGTTCCTGATGGACGAGCCGCTCTCCAACCTCGACGCCCGCCTGCGCAGCGAAGTGCGCGACAGCATTATGGCGCTCCACCAGCAGCTGAAAACCAGCACCATCTATGTGACCCACGATCAGACCGAGGCGATGTCGATGGCCGACCGCATCGTGGTGATGAACGGCGGCCACGTGCAGCAGGTCGGTCGCCCGGAGTATCTGTACGCCAACCCGGCCAACCTGTTCGTCGCCGGGTTTATCGGTTCGCCGGCGATGAACCTCCTGTCGCTGCCCTGCGCCAACGGTGAAGTACTGTTGGGAGAACAGCGCCATCCGCTGCCGCCGCGCCACCGGGATCAGACCCGCGTCTGGCTGGGCGTTCGCCCGGAACATATTACCGACCGCGTGGAGGAGGGCCATCTGCGCCTGCCGGCCACCGTTCTGCAACGAGAACTGATGGGGGCCGATTACCTGCTCCACGTCAGCACCCCTATCGGCACCCTGCGCTTTAGCCGCCGCCACCGCGGCACGGTGCCGGAGAAAGGCGAGTCGCTACCGATCGGCTTCTCGCCTGCCGATGTGCATCTTTTTCATGCTGAGACCCAGCATAATTTACTGATGGAGTGTAATCATGTTTAAACCTTTTACGCTAGTCGCGGTTGGGCTCAGCCTCGCCCTGAGCGGCGCGGCGCTGGCGAAAGAGAAAATAGACTTCATGTTCCCGGCGCCGGTGGACGGCAAGCTGACCATGGAGATGACCCGCGTCATTAAGCAATTCAACGACTCGCAGCAGGATGTCGAAGTGCGCGGGATCTTCACCGGCAACTACGACACCACCAAGATCAAAGCCGAATCGGCGCAGAAGGCCGGCCAGCCGCCGGCGCTGGTGATCATGTCCGCCAACTTCACCACCGATCTGGCGCTGAAGGATGAGATCCTGCCGATGGATGAGCTGTTTAAATATGGCGATCAAAAGGCCGGCGATTTTCTGCACAAGGAATTCTGGCCCGCGATGCATAAGAATGCCCAGGTGATGGGCACCACCTATGCGATCCCGTTCCATAACTCGACGCCGATCCTCTACTACAACAAGACGATGTTCGATCGGGCCGGGATCAAACAGCCGCCGCAGACCTGGGCCGAGCTGCTGGCCGATGCCAAAAAGCTGACCGACGAAAGCAAAGGCCAGTGGGGGATCATGCTGCCGTCGACCAACGACGACTACGGCGGCTGGATCTTCTCGGCGCTGGTGCGCGCCAACGGCGGGAAATACTTTAACGAAGACTATCCGGGCGAGGTCTATTACAACTCGCCGACCGCCATCGGCGCCCTGCGCTTCTGGCAGGATCTGATCTACAAGGACAAGGTGATGCCGTCCGGGGTCTTGAACTCGAAGCAGATCAGCGCCGCGTTCTTCTCCGGCAAGCTCGGGATGGCGATGCTCAGCACCGGCGCGCTGGGCTTTATGCGCGAGAACAGCAAAGATTTTGAGCTTGGGGTAGCGATGCTGCCGGCCAAAGAGCAGCGTGCGGTGCCGATCGGCGGCGCCAGCCTGGTGAGCTTTAAAGGCATCAACGAGGCGCAGAAGAAAGCGGCGTATCAGTTCCTGACCTATCTGGTGAGCCCCGAGGTGAACGGCGCGTGGAGCCGCTTCACCGGCTACTTCTCGCCGCGCAAGGCGTCATACGATACGCCGGAGATGAAGGCCTATCTGCAGCAGGATCCGCGGGCGGCGATCGCCCTTGAGCAGCTGAAGTACGCCCATCCATGGTACTCCACCTGGGAGACCGTGGCGGTGCGTAAGGCGATGGAGAACCAGCTGGCGGCGGTGGTCAATGATGCCAAAGTGACGCCGGAAGCGGCGGTGCAGGCGGCGCAGAAGGAAGCCGACGCGCTGATGAAACCGTATGTGGATAAGACCGCGCTGGCGGAAGTGAAGTGACGCGTTACCCGTCATCGTCATCCTCACCCCGGCCCTCTCCCTGAGGGAGAGGGAACTGTCCGGCGCTGTGGTTAAGCCCTGGGTCCGGTTGAGAAAGGAAAAAAGCAGGCCATACCCGGTATGGCCTGAAAATGTCACAACGATTAGATCCCTGCCGTTTCGCGGATATATTTGCGCGCTTTGACGGCGTATTCGAAAGGATTGGCCAGGGCAGGATCCTGCTCGGCTTCCACCACCATCCAGCCTTTATAGCCAAAATCGTCCAGCAGCTTGAACACCGGACGGAAATCGATCACCCCGTCGCCCGGGACGGTGAAGGTGCCTTTTTTCACGCCGTCGAGGAACGACAGGCCGTCGCGGCGCACCTGGTCGATCACCGGCGGACGGACGTCTTTCAGGTGAACGTGGTTGATGCGCGGCAGATACTTTTTGAGGATCGCCAGCATCGGCGCTTCGCCGCCTTCGGAATACCAGGCGTGGCCGGTGTCGAACAGCAGGAAGACGCGCTCGTCCACCAGCGACATAAATTTGTCGATTTCCGCGGTGGTCTGAATGCCGGTGCCCATGTGGTGGTGCAGACAGACCTGCATCCCCTTCTCCGCCGCCAGGCGGCCGAGGGTGTTATAGCCTTCCGCCACCCGCTGCCACTCTTCGTCGCTGAAGCACGGCTTCGCATCGCCGAGGATCGGTTTATCCAGCCCCTGGATGCTGCCGCTCTGCTCGGAGCAGCCAATCACTTTCGCCCCCATCGCATGAAGGAAGTTCATGTGATTGACGAATTCATCAATGGTTTTTTCCCGCTGGCCGTTGGCGAAAAAGGTACTGAACCAGGCGTTGCAGATCTGAATGCCGCGGATGTCCAGCATCGGCTTGAGAACCGCCGGGTCGCGCGGATATTTGCTGCCGACTTCGCTGCCGGTAAAGCCGGCCAGCGCCATTTCGCTGACGATCTGCTGGAAAGTGTTTTCGCTGCCGAGCTCCGGCATATCATCGTTAGTCCAGCCGATCGGGGCGATAGCCAGTTTGACGTTATCTTTGTTCATAGTAGGGCTCCTGCCGCTGCGCCTTACTGGCGCAGCAATTCACGTTCAATAAGTTCACGGGTTTCCACTGCCTGGTATTTCATTTTTTCCGGGTAGCCAAACAGCGAGGTGGCGACAATCGGCTCCCCGCCGACCTTGAAGGTCTGCTCGGCGAATTTCATTTCGCGCAGGGTGCGGAATAGCGCGTCGAAATCCACATCCCCTTCCCCGACGCCTACGTGCTGGTGCACCACGGCATCCACGCCCGGCGGGTTAACGATATAGCGGCAATGTTTCGTATGGTTGCGGGTGTCCGCAATCAGGACATGGGAGAGATCGCTCCCGGCATAGCGCAGCATGCTCGCCACGTCGCCGACGCCTTTGTCGTAGAAAAAGGTGTGCGGCACGCTGTAGACGTACTTCACGTTATCGCTGCGGAACGACTTCACGATATCGACGGTTTCATTGTTCTCTTCGCAGAAATCCCAGGGATGCGCCTGGATCTCCACGCGGATGCCTTCCCGCTCAAAAATCGGCAACAGCTCTTCCATTGAGCGATAGAACATTTCATCGCAGATCTCAGGCTGATTCGGATCGCCGGAGAACTCGGTGTTGATCACCTGAACGTCCATCTCCACCGCGATTTCCACCAGCCGTTTCCAGTTTTTCACCGCCGCCTGACGGCGCAGTTCGTCCGGGCCGGACCAGCGGTAGACGCAGATAAACGACGACAGCTCAAGGCCGGTATCGCGCAGCGCCTGCTTGTACTCCGCCATGATCTCCCGGCTGGCGCGCGGGTGCTTGTAGAACGGGTTAATCTGCGGGTGCGGCGACTGTTCAATGTACTTGTAGCCCCACTCCGCTACCTGATGGACCATGCGGGTGATCCCGAGGTCCTTAATGACATCCACATCAAAGGCAATTTTCATCGTCGTTACCTGTGCAAAGAAGTTCCGTCAGCAAAACGCGCTTAACGTTTGTAGAATGCCGGGCACTCAGGCAGCGTCACTTCAACCGGCTCGCTGGTTCCCTGCGCTTTAATGCAGGCGTCCGCCGCCACCGACGCCGCGTAGCCGTCCCAGGCCGACGGGCCGTGCAGCTGGCCGGCTTTGACGTCGTTGATAAAGGCCTGCAGCTCGACGTCGTAGGCTTTGATAAAGCGGTCTTTCCAGTCGGTGAGAATGGCGGTCGACAGGCTGGCGGACTTGCGCATCTGGACGGCCGACGGCTCCGGCAGACGGGCAATCCCGGTTTCGCCGACCACTTCGCACTGGATGTCATACCCGTACTGGCAGTTCACGAACACTTCGACGTCGATCAGGGTGCCTTTTTTGGTTTCAAAGGAGACGATCTGCGGATCTTTCAGGCGCGCATGGGTGTGCGAGGTGGAGCGCGGGAAGCGCACCTGCACGGAACGGTAGTCATCGTTCAGCAGCCAGCGCAGCACGTCCAGCTCGTGGATCAGGGTGTTGGTGATCGCCATATCGGTGGTGTAGTTCTCGCAGACCGACTGGTTGCGGTGGGCGCAGCGCAGCATCAGCGGCGCGCCGATATCGCCATCGTCGATCACTTTTTTCAGCGCCAGATAGCCTTCGTCGTACGGGCGCATAAAGCCAACCTGCACCAGACGACGGCCGGCCTTCATTTCGGCATCGACGATGCGGCGGCAGCCTTCCGCGGTCATCGCCAGCGGTTTTTCGCAGAATACCGGCTTACCGGCGGCGATGGCGGCCAGGGTGTACTCTTCGGGGGTCGGGTCCCAGGAGGTGACCAGGATGGCATCGACATCGCTGGCGTTAATCACGTCGTGGCCGTCGGCGTAGACTTCCGCCTGCACGCCCGGCAGCGCGACCGCCGCGCGGGCGTTGTCGGCATTGATATCAGACACCGCCACAACGGTGGCCCCCTGCAGAACCTGGGTGCAGCGACGGATGTGTTCTTTACCGATAGCGCCAGCGCCGATGACACCTAATTTGAGCGACATAATGGTTTTCTCCGTAAGTCTGTAGGATTCAGAGTGGATGTTCGTTTTAGTAATCACGCGCCTGGGCGCGCTTTTCATTAATCATTTGCGCCACTTTGCGGATCCGCTCAGAGAGCGCCGTCTGGGCGACCCCGACGTTCCACCAGCTGCCGTATTTGTGCACCATGGTCTTCGGCAGCACTTTAATATCAATCAGGGTGCTGACCGTTTCGCGACGGGCGGCGTCCAGCGCGTGGCGCAGTTCGTCCAGGGTGGTGACGCGCCAGGTTTTGCAGCCGTAGCCGGCGGCGATGGTGGCGAAGTCCACCGGCACCAGGCCGCCCTGCAGCTGGCCGGTTTCCGGCTGGCGGTAGCGGAACTCGGTGCCGAAGCTGTCCATCCCGTGCTCCATCTGCAGGTTGTTGATGCAGCCGTTGGCCATGTTGTCGAACAGCACGACGTTGATCTTCGCCCGCTCCTGCAGGGAGGTGACCAGCTCAGAGTGCAGCATCATGAACGAGCCATCGCCGACCAGGGAGTAGACTTCGCTCTGCGGCTGCGCCAGCTTCACGCCCAGCGCCGCGTTGACTTCGTATCCCATGCAGGAGTAGCCGTACTCCACGTGGTAGGTGTTTTCCGCGCGGTTGCGCCAGACGCGCTGCAGATCGCCTGGCAGGCTGCCCGCCGCCGCGACGATCACCGCCTCGGCCGGCAGCGTTTCATTCAGTACCCCAAGAACGCTGCTCTGGGTCAGGGTGGAGTCGGTGATCTGGCGGAACTCGCGATACACCGATTCACGATCGAGATGATCGTCGATCTCCGGCACAAAGGATTTCTCCTGCCACACCGCCTGGTAGACGCGCTGGGTCTCTTTTAACTGACGGCTCTGCACGCTCTCGATCTGCGCGCCCCAGCCGGCCTGCCAGCCGCTGTCCGCCAGCGCCGCGTCGAGAGCGGTCATCGCTTCCCGGGCGTCCGCCAGCATGGCAATGCCGTCCAGCTTCCAGGCGTCGAAGTTGCTGACGTTAATATTCAGGAAACGGACCTCCGGGTGCTGGAAAATCCATTTCGAGGCGGTGGTAAAATCGCTGAAGCGGGTGCCGACGCCGATCACCAGGTCGGCCTCTTTCGCCAGCAGGTTCGCCGCCAGACAGCCCGTCTCGCCGACGCCGCCGACGTTCAGGGGGTGAGACGAGACCACCGTCCCCTTCCCGGCCTGGGTTTCGGCGAAGGGCACCCCGTAGCGCTCGGCGAAACGGGACAGCGCTTCGCCCGCGCCGGAGTATTTCACCCCGCCGCCGCAGACGATCAGCGGTTTACGGCTGCCTTTGATGGCCGCCACGGCGTCCGCCAGCTGCGCGGCGCTGGCCGGGCGGCGGTCGAGACGGTGCACGCGGCGCGCAAAGAAGGATTCCGGGTAATCCCAGGCTTCGCCCTGCACGTCCTGCGGCAGGCACAGCGTTACCGCGCCGGTTTCCGCCGGGTCGGTCAGGACGCGCATGGCGTTGATGCAGGCGCTCATCAGCTGTTCCGGGCGGGTAATGCGGTCCCAGTATTTGCTGACTGCGCGGAAAGCGTCATTGGTGCTGATGCTGAGATCGTAGCTCTGTTCAATCTGCTGGAGCACCGGATCCGGCTGGCGGGTGGCGAAGACATCGCCCGGCAGCAGCAGCAGTGGGATGCGGTTGGCGCTGGCGGTGCCGGCGGCGGTGATCATGTTGGCCGCTCCCGGACCGATGGAGGAGGTGCAGGCGATAATCTGCCGGCGCAGGGCCTGGCGGGCAAAACCGGTGGCCGCGTGGGCCATCCCCTGCTCGTTGCGCCCCTGATAGACGCGCATATCGCCGCTGTCCTGCTCCAGCGCCTGCCCCAGCCCCAGGACGTTGCCATGGCCGAAAATCGCGAAAATGCCTTTCACGAACTTCAGCTCTACGCCATCCACTTCCAGGTACTGGTTATCGAGGAACTTCACCAGCGCCTGCGCCGTTGTCAGTCTCAGTTTGCCCATGATGCACAATCCTTATTGTTCAGTATTTGTGTGTGGCGTCGCGCCGATGCCGCCGGGGCCGTCGTTCACGTCACTGGAATACCTGTGGATTATAGGCAAACATTTTTTTCATTAAATACAAATACAGAAGAAATATTTCATTTTGCGAGAAGGATCAAACTCTCTACCCATTTCATACGTTTCACTTACATTCCAGACACGTTTTCGGGCCCTTTTTTGCCGCACCAGACGGCAATATCCCCTTAAAAATCATAGGTAAATGGATGACATTTGGCGTTTCATTTTCCCCCGGGTCGACAGAGGGGGCGATCCGCGCTCGCGCGAGGCTCAGTGCGGCAGAGTGGTAGATCCCTCACACTTTTGGTTTTTTAATTTCGAACGAGTTTGCAAATGAAATATTTATTTCTCAAACTAAGGGTAACCAATAACCCTCAGGCTGTTCACGGAGTCGACGTCGGGATCCCGACCCTTCCAGGCAGCAGACACCAAAAAGGAAATCCTAGCTATGAATGCAGCAGTAAAGCGGCTCGACGTCATCTGTATAGGTCGGGTGGCCGTCGACCTCTATGCCCAGCAGATTGGTTCGCGGCTAGAAGACGTTGCCAGTTTCGCGAAATATCTCGGCGGCTCCTCCGGCAACGTGGCCTTTGGCACCGCGATTCAGGGGCTGAAATCGGCCATGCTGGCGCGCGTTGGCGATGAACACAACGGCCGTTTCCTGCGCGAAACGCTCAACCGCGCCGGGGTGGATACCGAGTATCTGATTACCGACAAATCTCGCCTGACCGCGCTGGTGATGCTGGGGATTAAGGATCAGGAGACCTTCCCCCTGATTTTCTACCGCGATAACTGCGCCGATATGGCCTTAACGCCTGACGACATTAGCGAGGAGTATATTGCCTCCTCCCGGGCGCTGGCGGTGACTGGCACCCACCTGTCGCACGCCAACACCCGCGCCGCGGTGCTGAAGGCGCTGGAGTACGCCCGCCGTCACGGCCTGCGCACCGCGCTGGATATCGATTACCGTCCGGTGCTGTGGGGGCTCACCTCGCTCGGCGATGGCGAAACCCGTTTCATTGAGTCCGGACCGGTCACCAGCCAGCTGCAGGAAGTGCTGCATCTGTTCGATTTGGTGGTGGGAACCGAAGAAGAGTTTCATATTGCCGGGGGCAGCACCGATACCCTGACCGCGCTGAAAAATGTGCGCAATGCCACCAAAGCCACTCTCGTCTGCAAGCGCGGGCCGATGGGCTGCGTGGTGCTGGAAGGCGACATCCCGGACAGCTGGGACCAGGTGCCGCTACAGCAGGGCGTGCGCGTGGAGGTTCTCAACGTGCTGGGCGCCGGGGATGCCTTTATGTCGGGTCTGCTGCGCGGCTGGCTCAACGACGAAGGCTGGGAGCAGGCTTGCCGTTACGCCAACGCCTGCGGGGCGCTGGTGGTCTCCCGCCACGGCTGCGCGCCGGCGATGCCGACCAAAGTCGAACTCGATGACTACCTGCAGCGCGCCGAATCGGTGCCGCGCCCGGACGTCGACGAGCGCCTCAACCACCTGCACCGGGTCACCAGCCGCCGTCAGCAGTGGCCGGAGCTGTGCATTTTCGCCTTTGACCATCGTAAACAGCTGGCCGATCTGGCGCGGGAGACCGGGCGCGACGAAGCCTGCATTCCGCAGCTCAAGCTGCTGTTGTTGGCCGCGGCCGAAGCGGCGGCGCAGGAGGCAGGTCTCGATCAGCGCAGCGGCATTCTGGCCGACGGTACCTACGGCCAGCGTGCGCTCAACGCCATTACCGGCAAGGGCTGGTGGATCGGGCGCCCTATCGAACTGCCCAGCTCGCGACCGCTGCGTCTGGAGCATGGCAACATCGGCTCGCAGCTGATCGACTGGCCGCTGGAGCATGTCGTCAAATGCCTGGTCTTCTATCACCCGGACGACCCGGCGGCGCTGCGTGCAGAGCAGGATGCCCTGCTGCTCGAGGTCTGGCAGGCCTGTAACAAGTCAGGCCATGAACTGCTGCTGGAGGTGATCCTGCCGGAAAATGGCCCGGACAAAGACGAGCGCCATTACCACACTATGCTGGAACACTTCTATCAGCTGGGGATCAAGCCGGACTGGTGGAAGCTGCCGCCGCTCTCCAGCGCCAGCTGGCAGCAGATCACCGCGCTTATCGAGCGTGAAGATCCGTGGAGCCGCGGGATCCTGATCCTCGGGCTTGACGCGCCTTCCGACAAACTGCGCGCCGGTTTCGCCGAGGCGGCCGCACACCCGATGATCAAAGGTTTCGCCGTCGGGCGCACCATCTTTGGCCAGCCGTCGCGGCGCTGGATGCAGGGTGAGCTCAGCGATGAGGCCCTGATAGAGGAAGTGAAACGCAACTACCTGACGCTTATTGGCTACTGGCGCGAAGCCCGCCGCTGATCCCCCGACGCCCGTCTCCGTCACCTTGCGGAGCGGGCGTTTTTCTGTTTCTTCGTGAAATGAATCGCGTATTTCGTCGCAATAAATGAAAAATTCGCTTCATTTGGTACACTGGAAGCCATATTCCTTCCATTTTCTCAGAGCGCACTTTATGGCCAATAACCCAACACAGCTGACCATCCTGCAGGATGAAATCAGGCGTCGCTACGATACGTTAAGCAAACGCCTGAAACAGGTCGCCCGCTATATCCTTGATAACAGCAATAGCGTGGCTTTCGATACCGTGGCCTCCATTGCGCAACAGGCGGATGTTCCCCCTTCCACGTTGATTCGTTTTGCCAACGCCTTCGGCTTCAGCGGCTTTAACGAAATGAAACAGATGTTCAAGCAACATTTGATGGAAGAGACCGCCAACTATACCGAGCGCGCCCGTCTTTTCCGCCAGACCACCAGCGATGAGTCCAGCCCGCCGGAAACGCCGACGGAAATCCTCAATATGTTCACGATGGTGAACAACCAGGCGCTGCAGCAGCTGGCGATGCAGACCTCCAGCGATGATCTGGAGCGCGCGGTGGCCCTGCTGGGCGAGGCGGAAAATATTTACGTCATTGGTCTGCGCCGGTCGTTTAGCGTCGCCTCCTATCTGACCTATGCGCTGCGTCACCTCGATCGCAAAGCCTTTCTGATCGACGGCCTCGGCGGCATGTTCACCGAGCAGCTGAGTCTGGTCGGCCCGAAAGACGTGGTGGTGGCGGTGAGCTTCTCGCCGTACGCCCGGGAAGTGGTCGAGCTGGTGGAGCTGGGCGCGCAGCGCAAAGCGCGGCAGATCGCCATTACCGACAGCCAGGTCAGCCCGCTGGCGGCCTTCAGCGATGTCTGCTTTGTGGTGCGTGAAGCGCAGGTGGATGGCTTCCGTTCGCAGGTTGCTTCCCTGTGTCTGGCCCAGACGCTGGCGGTCTCGCTGGCGCTGAACAGCAGCCAGGAGTCCGAGGCCAAGCAGAAGGCGTGAGATAGGCTGCCTGGCGTTTGTTACTCGGCGGCGCAGTATAGGCTTACGGAAGGATCCCGTAGGCCGGATAAGCGTAGCGCCATCCGGCACAAAGGCAGGTATGGCGCCGGTGGTGTCCTCCCCGCCGGCGCTGCGCTTGCCGGGCCTGGGGTATATGCGCCTGCGGGGTGCCGGAGATAATGTTATTGGTATGCAACTCTATTAATCCGGGTAAAGCGTTTGTCGCATGTGATTTCAGCGCACATTGCGCTCCTGGTTAATCTTCTGCGTTATGCCTGGCATGGCGCAGGGAGCGCACAGGGGGCGGCCAG